>JBJXHA010000672.1:0-7740 GCA_046160275.1 Bacteroidia bacterium
AAAAGTTCGCAACTCTTCGAAGAGTTGCGAACTTTTTACATAGAACATAATAAAAAACAATCACAATGAATCCTGTTTTTTGTGAATTAGCCTTTTTTGGCAGCCTCTTGTTATATGGTATTTTATATAAAAAAAGAAAATGATTTTTTTAGGTTTAGGCACAAATATAGGAAATAGGGAAGAAAATTTGCAAACCGCTTTAATCAAATTAGCAGAAAAAGGCCTGCAAATCCTGAAAACCTCTACAATATATGAAACAGCTCCTTGGGGCTATGTTTCCCAAGAAAATTTTCTTAATTTGGTAGTGCAAGTTGATTTTGAAGGAACAGCCGAAGCCTTGTTAGAAATTGCTTTGAAGGTTGAAGCAGAAATGGGGAGAATACGTGAGCAGAAGTGGGGTCCTCGCTTAATTGATATTGATGTGTTGGAATTTCATCGGCAAATTATTCAAAATGAAAGCCTTACCTTGCCTCATCCTTTGTACCCTGAACGAGAATTTGTGATGCAGCCTTTGCTAGAAATCGCCCCGCATTGGCAAACAACAAGTGATTTAATCAAAGCCTATCAGCAAACAAATTATAAGGTAGCAGCACTTGGCTTTTCGATAAGAGTAGGGGAGGAGAATGAGCAGTTAACACAGTATCTACAACAAAACCAAGTACTTGAATGGGCTTTTTTGACTGCTTGGAACCCTTTTTCGGAGGAATTTTCTTTTTCTGAAAATGGTAAAAGAAATGAAGCATTAGAAACGCTTTTATCTGATTACAAGAGATGGAAAGGAGAAGGTGTAGGCGAAAATAGCGGATGGCAGCCAGAAGAAAGTTTTTTTATAGAGAATATTACACTTGAAAAGGCCAAAACATTAGGAAGGCAATTTCAGCAAAATGCGCTTCTTTGGGGTAAATATGGTGAGCCCGCACAACTCATTTGGCTTAATCCTTAAAAAAGGATAATTTACAAAAAAATTACTTACCAATTGACTGATTACTAACAATTTCGGAAAAAAGAAAGAAATAATATTGAAAAAAAACGGCTTTTTATGTATCTAAACTCAAATACTTACGTAGAAAGATGTGTTTTATATTATAAACTTAATTTTATGAAAAGGCTTACAATTTCAACGTTATTACTAGCCGCTTTGTTTGTTGGAGCAAACACAATGCAGGCTCAATCAGTAGAGAAAGGCAACATTTTAATTACAGGCTATGTAGGTGGACCGAACCTTTTGTCTGGCTTGCTCAAAGCTGTCATTAAAGGTGGAATTACAGATGCGAATGGGCAACCGCTAGATGTAACAGGTTTAAAAGCCACAGGCTTATTACCTTTAGGAGCGCGTGCCGAGTATATGGTGGCAGACAGATTCGGTTTAGGAATTGATGGGAGTTATGCGACTTTAGTGGAAGCGATGGCAATGGAGGCACTACAAATATGAAGATTGCTTTCCCTCGCCCAAGAGTATTGCTTATCGGTAACTTTCACTTTGGGAAAGGCAAAGCTGATTTTTATTTAGGAGGGGGAGTTGGATACTCAAGGTCTTTGGTAAAACCTGTTATTGCAGGGTCGAGCACTGACCCCGATGTGCAAGCGACCATTGATGAAATGAAATCAGCCCTAAAATCTAGTATATCAATACCTGTAGGGCTTCGTGCGCATTTTGGTACTAATATTTTCTTTACGGATAATATTGGCTTAAACTTAGAGCTAGGAGCTGGTGGTGCTATGGCAAAAGGAGGAATTTGTGTAAAAATATAAATTATTTCCCTTTTGAAAAAGACCTTGCACGCTTCAACACCGTGCAAGGTCTTTTTTATTCTACTTCTATGAGGCTTTGAAGCGAAAATGCAATAGGTTTCTGTGCAAATAGCACCTTTGTTTTTGCCCAAGTTTGGCGAAACAATTCACTGTTTCTGTAATTTTCTAGTGCTTTTTCTGATTCCCAAATGCTGTAAGTAACACGAACATTCGGATTTGCCGCATCACCAAACAAAGTGAGATGAGAGCAACCTTCAAAATTTCGTATGCGCGTTTTACTTTCTTCAAAAATATTCATGAAATCAGCTACTTTATCTGCTTGAAACTCCATTCTGACAATACGCGTAATCATATTTTAACAATTAATACGAAAAAAATCCAACAGCCTTTTCGACTGTTGGGTTAAGAGAGATCATGATAAATTCAATGTTAGGAAACATCATAGTTTTACTTTTTGGCTTAAAATGACCCTACCGTCTTCAATTTCGTGTAGCTCTAAGGTAAAACTGCCTTCCAACAGCGCACCTGCTGCTTCAACTACATCTTCAATTGCATCGCCCGACTCCAATGCTCTAAAATACACAATTTGGTCGGCATCATTTAAAAATCTAGCAGCGACTGCTCTGTCATAAATTACATTAAAGGAACTAACTAAATTATTCTCTACTTGGGTTTGGAAAAAAAATCCGTTATTCGCTTTAAAGGGCAGAACACTCGAAAACAAAAGGCTAAGTATTAATGCTTTCATAATACAAAAAATTACAGCGTTTAGGTATGAAAATTATATAGAACAAAGTTCCACATTTTTTCTTCCCTAACATAATTAAAAATGCAAAGAAATCTAATTTTAACTAAACAAGCTTAGGAATTTCATCTCGAATCCTCGTGAAAATTCCAACAAGATTCATAAGTCCTTGATAGTTAGTATATTAAAAAAATAAAACCCCTATTTACACCGATCAATAGCGATTTCTTATTCGCTAACCAGCAATAAAACATACAGAAATATTCGCAAATGTACACAAAAAAACACAAATCAAAGTATTTCTTACAAAATATTTTATCTGCATGAAATTTTCTTTCGCAAAAAATATATTTTTATATTGCTAAAAAGCAAAAAAATGGTAAGAAATTCCCTTTTCATATCTTAATAAGAAGAGTAGTGATTTGCAAAAAAAAATATCGTTACGATTTTCGGTGGAAATTAAAAACTATCATTATGATTTGAAAAAAAAAGCCTATTATTGCGCTGAATACATATAATTTGCTTGGTATTTGCTACTTATTGCACTCAAACAGTATGGATTGCCATTGCATTTTGCAGGTAGCATCATTTAAGCGTTTTCTCACATTATGCCATTACAACCAGTCATATATCTAACTTTTGCGAACGACCAGTCGGGAAATTCCGCACACTTTCTGCGAGCATTGCAAGAAGAATGTAATTTATTGCAAGATATACTCACACCTTTAGATGACGCAGGAAAGATTCGGGTAGAAGCCGAGCCAAATATTACCCCTTTGGAGTTAATGAAAGCCTTTCAACAACGTTTTAGAAGCCGAATTTCGATTTATCACTATGGCGGACACGCTGGGGGAAATGAATTATTTATGGAGGCAAATAGTACCGGAAATCAAACTTTCTTTGCGCAAGGTTTGGCGGATATGTTTGCCCAACAAAAAAACTTAAAGTTGGTGTTTTTGAATGGCTGTGCTACTCGCCCTCAAGTAGATTTGCTCTTAAAGGCGGGCGTGCCTGCGGTGGTGGCAACTACTTCCAAAATTGACGATAATAACGCCCTTGATTTTGCTACTACTTTTTATCGAGGCTTAGCCAATGGAGCCACCATTCAAGAGGCTTTTCAAGAGGCAGAAGCTTTTTTGAAAGGAATTCATCGAAACATAGAATCTTTTCGGGATTTGTATTGGGACGAGGAGGTTTTGTCAAATCAACAAGAGTTGCCTTGGCGTTTGTTTTGTCGCACTCCCGAAGATGCGAATTGGTCTTTGTTTGAAAAAGAATATACTCCTGTTGATATAAAAACTTTCCTTGTTGGAAAAACCCTTTCAAATTACCTCATTACCTCTTATTTAACGGTAGGGAATTATGGGTATGTGTTCAAAGGTCGCCATATTACTTTAGGAAATGAGGTAGCAATTAAGGTTTCGCACCAAATTTTGGCGGGCTACGAAAAAGTGAAGGAAATTACCATTACAGGAAATAAGGGCTTGCGCCAACTCAACCATGTCAATATTGCAAAAATTTACGATGTAAATGAGTATGAACTCAATGAAAAAGACAAGCGTTTTTATATTGTGATGGAACTTGTGGGAGGGAAACGCCTTGACCAAATAGACTTAGGCATTGCGACTGCAAGTAAAGAGCAGCTTAAAAAAATATTCAATCAAATCTTACAAATTATGGAAGGTTTGAAATTTGCACATGAAGTTGCTTATGAAGATAGTTGGGGATTGCAAAGGGTGGGTATTTTTCATGGAAATATAAAAATGCGCAAAATTATTTTTGACTTGCAGTTTGTCCCCAAACTCATTGATTTTATGTTTACCGACCTCACAAGGCAAAATGATGTAAAATTGGCAATTCCGCAAGATGTATTAGATGCCTATAACGAAGAACGCCCCCAAGATTACCTTTCTCCTGAGCAGCAGCAAACCAGTATTATCAATGCCCAAACGGATGTTTATTCTATTGGGGCGGTTTTATTTGAGCTATTTACAGGGCAACGCCTAGGCGATATTTCTGTTCAGTCTCCTAAAGATATTTTGAGATGGATGCAAAAACGCAATCCTAACTTGCCCACTCAACTTGCCGACATTATTTTCAAGGCATTGCAAACACAACCTAAGTTGCGTTATGCCAAAATTTCGGATATGATTAGCGATTTGCTTAGTATTCAATCTTTTTGGAAACGTCTATTGTATTTTTTAGGCTTTAAAAAAATTCAATAAGGCCAATCTTAGATGCATAAATTTTGCTAAAATTACGTATAGTATTAAATGCAACATTTTTATTATATACAAAAAAAATAATTTATTTTAATAAAGCTATACGTTTTTTAGTAATAAACCCAAGGCGTTTTAAAAAAAAGAAACCTCGTTTTTTCAAGATTGTAGCTCTTGCATATTTTTTTGTAAATAATTTTCTTATTTAGTGAAGGCATTTTTTTACTTCTTATTACTACCTTTGACATTGATTCATTTTTTCTCGCATTTTAAATGCTTGATTTACATTTTTTTATATAAAAAATAGGCTAAAAATGCCTTTTTTAATTAGTTCTTTTTTAGAAATTTACACTTTTTCTTACAAAAAAAATCAATAATTGGCGAATAAAATTGAAATTCATGGGGATTATATATCGTGAGTTTACAGAATATCACGAAAAAGTATGATATTTATTTGTGATAATAAATTTTTTCTGTAAGTTTGCATCAAATATAAATTCGTAATATCCAAGCTAAATAATACCTTAAAATAGTCTCATCTCTTTAACTCTTTCTTTAATTTATTACTAATACCTTTTTTTATGATGATAAATGATTCGCCAGATAAATCGGCAGAGCAATTGGAACTAGAAGGGCAGCTTAGGTCTTTTCGTGACGCACTTCGTATGCACCAAGTAGAGGTGAGAACCTCTTATGACATTTCTGCCACAGAAATGGAAATTGTCCTTTATGTGGATAAGAATGGTCCCCAAAAAATGAAACAGGTTGGCGAACTATTTGATGTAAAATTTAGCACACTTACCAGTCTTGTGGATAAGATAGAAAATTCAGGTTTAGTGAGAAGGGCTCCTTCAAAAGATGATCGCCGTTCTATTATGGTTATGCTTACCAAAAAGGGCAAAAAAATGGTAGATGATTACGATAAACAAATCGAAAGTCTTGCCAATTTTCTGATTTCTAAGGGAGCGGCTCATGAAGTAGCTGTCGTGCTTTCAGAATTTGCTGCGCTTTCCTAATGTTTTATTTTTGTTTTCAGTGCTATTTTTGTTGGACTTTGGAGTAATGTTTGTTACTTCAAAGTCTTTTTGTTTTTAAAAAATAGTCAACTTAGTGTCAGTAAACAATTAACAGCAAACAGTTATCAGAAGTAAAGTTTTGACTATCAAGTAAACATATTTTTTAAATTGCTAACTTATTTTGTTCGTATTACTTACTAAAAAAGATGTACCTTTGTAACAACAAATAATCCCTCATGCTTGTTCCTGTTTCGCAACCTATTAGTCCTATTTTTACCCCAATGAAATGGGCAATATGGACAATCGAGCAATTTCAGTTGTTCGATAAATGGCTTGCTGGGGCGCGTATTTTAGACCCAACGGCAGGAAGTGGGCATTTTTTATTCGCTTTTTTGGAAATTGCAAAGAAACGAAATTACAACCTCAACCAATTACCAATTCATCAATTATTTGGGATTGAGAAAGAGCCAATGTTCGTAAAACTCTTTTTTCAAACGATAAAAGAAGTTTATGGCGTTGATTTTCCCGAAGAAAATTTCATTCTTTCTGATATTTTGTTTGCAGAAAAAAGCATAGAAGCAGATATTTTAGTAGGAAACCCACCTTGGGTAAATTTTATTGACCTCCCTCCCAATTATCGCCAAAAAATCAAGCCTTTGTTCATGGACTATCAACTCTTTGAAAACAAAAAAGACAGTTTGTTGGGTGGTTCTCGCATTGATCTAGCTAATTTGATTGTGAAGCATTGCCTGTTTTCGCAGCTTAAAGAAAAGGGAGAAGCCTATTTTTTCCTGCCTTTGCATTTGTTACTAAATGAAGGGGCAAACAATCAATTTAGAACTTATACTACACAAGATGTCCCTTTTTCGGTGGAGGAAGTATTTGATTTTCAGCATAATAACATTTTCCCAAACATTACGGCAAGGTATGGAATGATGGCTTTTCGGAGAGATAAAATGCCAAGTTTTCCGATTCCTTTTCATCAATATCAGCCGCTTACAAATGAATGGAAACCGCATTTTGCCCAACCTATTTTTGAATTGCAAGATGCTTTGTGTGTAATGGAAAGCGAGCTTGCATATAAAATTTGGGACGATTTCGAGAAAATTCTTTTGCCTAAAGAAACGCAACCGCGGCAAGGCGTAAATACTTGTGGCGCAAATGATATTTTTATTTTTGACAATTATCAATCACTGAATGAGGAGCTTGCATGGGTAAGTAATGCCCAAAATAAGGGCGTAATTTTGCCCAAACGTTACCTTTTTCCGATGATTAGCAAGGAAAATTTTAAAGAAACGGAACTTACCGCCCACAAGTGGATTTTGATGCCTTACCAAACTGAAACTGCTCGCCCCCTAACATGGGAAGAGCTAGAAAATGATGGCTTGCTTGCCTTATATCTCTCTCAATATGAGGAAGTTTTGAAGCAACGAAAGGGTTCTTTTATTCAAAATTGGATAAAGAAAGGCTATTGGTGGGCATTGCTGGGCGTGGGAATGTATTGCTTTCAAGCCTATAAAATTGCATGGGAATCCTACGGAGGCAAGCAATTTAGACCGCTTTTATTGCCCGAAAAATGGCAAGCCAACCAAGCAAATCACGCTTACTTACCCATTGAAAATGAAGCAACTGCCCACGAATTATGGGACAAATTCCAAAACCCCAAGATAGAAACCTACCTTACTTCCCTACAAATGCAAGGCACTTGTAACTGGGCGCAACCCGGCAAAATGAAGAAGATTTTTATTAGCCCTGCGTAAATGCTAAAACAACTTCAAAAAGTTCAAATCAAACCAATCTGCCAAGATACCTACTACTAAGGCAATAAGCGTTAAGTGGTTATTCAAAAATAATCGAGTATTTGCTGTTAAATTTTGTTTGGTCAAATCTCTTTCAGGCATTGCAATAAAGGCCTCGACATAGGCACAAAAGGTCTGTTCATTCATTGTTCCTTTATGATAGAATGCTTCTAACTCATTATTATGACGTAAAAACCCAGCAACTGTCA
>JBJXHA010000673.1:0-6144 GCA_046160275.1 Bacteroidia bacterium
TTATCCTTTGATGTATAAGTTGTATGCGATTCCTGCTTTGCGTCAACGTTATTTGGCGCATTTACGTACCATTATTGCCGAACAATTCGATGTAACGAATGCGAATGCTTTTATCACGCAATATCAAACAATGATTGATTCTTTGGTAAATGCTGACCCTAAAAAACTCTATACTTATGCCACTTTTAACACAGAAATCAATGTATTAAAGAGTTTTATTCAAAATCGTAGAACCTATTTGCTCAGTAATTCAGAAGTAGCGCAACCTGTGCCTACACTTACAGACGTTGTGCATAGTGTCAATGGCGTTCAATGGGCGCAACCTTTGGCTTCTGATGACGTTTGGGTAAATGCAACTGCTACTTTTACTACGGGTGTGAATGCAATGAATTTGTATTATGCCACAGGCGTTGTTGGGAATTTTACCTCAATTAGTATGCTTGATGATGGACAACACAATGACGGCGCGGCAGGTGATAATGTATATGGCGCGTTAATTCCTGCGCAAACGGGAGCTTCTTGGGTAAGATATTATGTGGAGGCAGTAGCAAATAATCCTGCAAAATCAGTAACGTATATGCCAGTAGGTGCAGAACACGATGTATATGTGTATTATGTAAAACCCTTGGTATTCAGCCCTAAAAATATTGCAATTAATGAAATCATGGCAAGCAATAGTACAACTGCTCCTGATGATTCTTTGCAATATGACGACTGGATTGAATTGCATAATTTAACCAATCAAGCGATTGACATGGAAGGTTATTATTTGAGTGATGATTCTTTGAATTATACCAAATGGAAATTTTCTGCGGGAACTACTTTGCCTGCAAACGGTTATTTGATTGTGTGGGCTGATGAAGATGGAGGACAAGGAGATTTACACGCCAATTTCAAATTATCAAGCGCGGGCGAATCGGTATTTTTGATGCACCCAAGTTATCAAATGATTGACCAAGTAAACTTTGGGCAACAAACTACGGACATGGGTTATGCAAGAAATCCGAATGGAACAGGAAGTTTTGTGATTCAAGCGCCTACCTTTAACGCAAATAATGAAACAACAAGCCTAGAAGAAGCTGGAATTACTACGCAAATGACCTTATATCCGAATCCTAGTAACGATAGAGTACGTGTATTGTTAGGCGGAAAATATGAGGCAACAGTAGAATTATTTAATATGCTAGGCAACAAAATAGGAGAATATCCTGCAAGCGAGCAATTAAGCATTTCTACCCGTAACCTTGCAGCAGGTATTTACTCTGTAAGATGCGGCAATGCACACCAAAAATTGGTGGTGCAGCATTAAGAAATGCTTTGGGTAAGTAATCTCTCAAAGTAAATAATTCATGAAACAACTACAAGTGCGCTGTACTTGTAGTTGTTTCGTTTTTATAAAACATTTATTTTTTGTGATGAAATATATTCACCGAAATAATATTGTAACAAAATAAAATAATGCTTACATTTGCCTAATCGTTTGTTGATGATTTGAGGCTAATTATCAAGTGATTATGCTTCTACTACACTATATTATATTCTTATTTTTTTCGTAAAATGAAAAGAAACACGTTACTTTCCATGATGTTCGCCTTGCCCATTTTGGCAATGGCACAAAGTTTTCCCAGCGAAACTGGCACATTACCTACACCTACTACGGTAAATGTGAGTGAGTTAGCAGAATATGAAATTGCAAATCCGCCTGTTGTGGTGATGCAAGATTTTGAAGAAGATGAAGACGAAAAGGGGATGATTTCTCGTAATGCGCCTATTACAGAACAAGATATGGCAAATACGGTGAAATTTAATTTCGATTTTTCTCCTAGTCGTGCGGCATCTCCCGCGCCTGCTGCCAATTTTAACGCGCTTGATGACAACGGAACTTCTATTCCTCCTGATATTCACGCAGCCGCAGGACCTAACCATTTGATGGTAACCTTAAACTCGCAGTATCGTATCCAAAATAAAACAGGTACGGTTATCAGTACCGTTACAGCGAATGGCTTTTGGGCAGGAACAGGTGGAACAAATCCAAGTACTTTTGACCCTAAAATCATCTATGATTCTTACAGTAGTCGTTGGGTAATTGTTTCTTGTGCTGGGGCGCAAAGCTCAAGTTCTGCTTTGTTAGTGGCGGTTTCTCAAAGCAATGACCCTACAGGAAGTTGGTATCGCTTTTTGATTGATGCAGATGCCGCGAATACCAATTGGTTTGATTATCCAAGTTTAGGGATTAACAAAGATTGGATTGTGATAACAGGAAACATGTTTACCAATTCAGGTTCTAGCTATAGTGGTGGAAAAGCATGGGTATTAAATAAAACAAATGCCTATGCAGGAACGACCACAGGTCTTACTACTATCAACTCAGGTACAAATACTTTTACCCTTTGTCCTGCTATCACTTATGATAATACCTTATCTACCGTTTATTTGGTGCAAGAATACAATGCAAACAGTGGCGGAGCTGCTTATTTGCAACTTTATACCTTAACAGGTACAACTCCTACCCTCGCCGTATCAGGAACTTTTTCTACCAATTTGCCTTATAATGATGGTGGAAATTCGGGTGCACCTCAAACAGGAACAACCAATAAAATTACGACCAATGACTCTCGTATTCAAAACGTAGTTTATCGTAATGGTTCTATTTACATTACTCATTCTGTTTTTCTTCCTACCACCACCCCTACTCGCACCTCTGTTCAATGGTGGAAAGTAAATCCTGTAACAAGAGCAGTAGAGCAAGCTGGGCGAATTGATGATGCAACAGGCACAAATCACTATGCATTTCCAAGTATCATGGTAAATGCCTCAAATGATGTGGCTTTGGGCTTTTCTCGTTTTTCAGGAACTACTTATGCAAGTGCAGGTTATGCCATTCGTTACGCATCTGACCCTGTAAATACTTTTAATGACCCTTATATTTACAAAGCAGGGGCAAATACGTATTACAAAACCTTTGGAGGTGCGGATAACAGATGGGGTGATTATACTGCAACAGCACTTGACCCTGATGGAAGTACCTTTTGGTTGGTTCAAGAATATGCGCGTTCTACGGTAAATAGTTGGGGAACGTGGTGGGCAAAAGTAACAGCTACTGCAGCAGCTCCTTGTGCAAGCGCGCCTACGGGTTTATCTACTTCCAATCTTGCAGCAACGACTGTTACCTTGAATTGGGCTGCTTCTTCGGGTGCAACTTCTTATAACATTCAATATAAAACAAATGCCGCTACCACTTGGACGACTACCACAAGTACAACAAATAGCAAGGCACTTACAGGTTTAACAGCAAGTACTTTGTATAACTTCCAAGTACAAGCAGTTTGTAGCGCGGCTAGTAGTGCTTATTCTGCCACTACGAATTTTACGACAACGGCTGCTCCTTGTGCAACTGCTCCCACAGGTTTAGCTACCACAAACCTTGCTGCAACGACTGTTACCTTGAATTGGACGGCTTCTACGGGTGCAACTTCTTATAACATTCAATATAAAACAAACGCGGCTACCACTTGGACGACTACCACAAGCACAACGAATAGCAAAGCTATTACAGGTTTAACAGCAAGTACTTTGTATAACTTTAAAGTGCAAGCAGTGTGTAGCGCGGCTAGTAGTGCTTATTCTGCTGTTGCGAATTTTACCACAACGGCTACTCCTTGTGCAACTGCACCCACAGGTTTAGCTACCACAAACCTTGCAGCAACGAGTGTTACCTTGAATTGGGCTGCTTCTTCAGGTGCAACTTCTTATAATGTTCAATATAAAACAAACGCGGCTACGACTTGGATTACTACCACAAGTACGACTAATAGTAAAGCACTTACAGGCTTAACAGCGAGTACTTTGTATAACTTTAAAGTGCAAGCAGTTTGTAGCGCGGCTAGTAGTGCTTATTCTGCAACCGTAAATTTCACTACTTTGGCAAGTACAGCCTGTACTGATGTGGGTGAGTCGAATAACACTTTGGCAACGGCTTCTACTTTGGCATTAAACACCAATTTAACTGCACAAATTTCTTCGGCTACAGACCTTGATTATTACGCATTTACGACCACAGCAATACAAAACTTAAGCATTATCTTAACAACCTTGCCTGCCGATTATGACATGAGATTGTATAATTCCGCAGGAACACAAGTAGGAAGTAGCCAAAATAGCGGAACAACGGGCGAAACAATGACCTATCCAAATGCACCTGCAGGCACTTATAAAGTGTATGTTTATGGTTATAGTGGCGCATTTAGCAATACGGTTTGTTATACGCTTAAAGCATCAACAAGTGCGGCATCTAATTGTACAAATAGTTATGAGCCAAACGAAACCTTTGGTGCAGCAATGGCAATTACGCCAAATATTGACATTAAAGGACAAATTGCTACGGCAACCGACAAAGATTACTTAAAATTCACTACCACAGCCGCGAGTGCTTTCACTGCCACGCTTTCTAGTCTTCCAGCAGATTACGATATGGCAATATATAATTCTGCGGGAACTTTGTTAGGTTCAAGCCAAAACTCTGGCACTACTAATGAAGGGCTTACTTCTACGAGCCTTGCAGCAGGTACTTATGTAATTTATATTTATGGATATGGTGGCGTATTTAGTACTACTTGTTATAACTTAAAACTTAGTCTTGCAAATGGTTCATTTGCTCCTGTAAAAGAAGGGGAAGAAATGACAGAAGACCTGGTAAAAGTAGCAAATGAAATGCAACTTGTTCCAAATCCTGCGAGCGAAAGAGTAACAATTTTCTTTACACACGACAAAGATGAAGTGGTAAGATTAGAGCTTTTTGACGCAACAGGAAGAGAAGTAAGAAAATACAATGTTGGTTTGTTGAATACAGACAACAAATTTGACATAGATTTAATTGACCTTAGTTCAGGACTTTATACCGTAAGAATGAAGGGTGAGAATTGGGTAAAAACACAAAAGTTGGTCATCAACGCGGAATAAGGTTTTTATCTTTTTATAAAAAAATGGCTGTACTTGCAAAAGTACAGCTATTTTTTGTGCTTAGAACTTCAGGATTATCCTCAAATGATTACCCAAATTCCCCATCCCATTTGTGCTAACCATAAGAAGTGTTTGTTCTTATTTTTTGCTTTGTCCCCCTTTCATCATCAACCAAATACCAAAAGTTATTTCCCATAAACCCGCGAGCCCAAGAAGGTACATACTCCATTCATTCCCAAATAGTTCCATTAAAAAACCAAAAGAAAAAATGCTATACCCAATTATCCCCCAAATCGCTAACCAAGCAGGGGCAATCTGATGTTTATAAAGCGTTAAGCACATAGGAATACTCCCTAAACCTAGCACCAACATTCCGAGAAAATAGCCAATATTATCAGAAATAAGGCTAAGAGAAAATAATTTCAACACCAAACAAGCAAGGATAATTGCTTCAAAAGTTCTTGCAAAGAGGTAAATATTGCCAACTAATGCATTGTATTGCTGCAATGTTTTTCTAAACCAAAAACCAATAAAAAAAACCATGATAGAGTTTGCCATGATGAGCAATGCACCCATATATTTTTCGGCATCACTTTCACTATCAAACAGGTTTCTTCCGAATCCATAAGCCAAAAACACCAACAAGAAGAACGCTCCAATAATGCGCGCTTTATCAATTTGGATAGTATCAATTTTTACTTTCATTTTGTTTCGTTTATTAAGAAATAGGCGACATCATTCAACAGATTTTGCATACCTTTTCGCTCCCTAGGTTAAACAGAGTTTATCGTTTTCGCTATTTCAGTAATGCTTGCCAAATGATGGTCGTCATGTTCGGCAACAAACAAAAATGAATCCATCATACGCATGGGCGTTTTTAGGCGGGGATGAAGTTAAGCACAATTATCCTTTTTTCAAGGTTTAAATATATACCACTCCGAATTTTTCTTCAATTAATTTTTTATCATGTTTTCCTTCGTGATTTTGTCTTGAAGTTTCTGCAAGAAAATCCTCTGCCCAATCTCCAGGGAAAATATAGCTCAGCAATCGAGCAGTTGTATTTCCTTCATTTTTTATATAATAGAGTTGCTTAACTTAGAAAATCAAACAATTAATGGTTGAAATAGTTAAAGATAAAATAAACGATTTATAAATATATGCAAAGTATCTATTATAATATTCGCA
>JBJXHA010000674.1:0-6364 GCA_046160275.1 Bacteroidia bacterium
TACAAGCAAGCAATGAACCAGGTGTACCTAATGTAAAAGTTGAGTTAATGGACGATGAAGGAAACCTACTTGCTACTACTTACACTAGTACAATGGGATACTATAACTTCAACAACCTTGACCAAGGCTATTATGTAGTGAAATTCTCGCAATTGCCTGCTAACTTTGAGTTCTCGGCTGCAAATCAAGGGACAAATGGAGAAATGGATAGCGATGCTGATGTTACCACTGGACTTTCTGATACATTGGCAATCTATCCAGGTGATATGATTACTTCAATTGATGCGGGAGTTCATAGTATCAACCCAAATGCTTCTGCTCAGTTAGGAAATTGGGTTTGGTATGATTTGGATAATAATGGATTGCAAGGAACTTCAGAAGCGGGAGCTTCGGGCATAACGGTTACTTTATACAATGCAATGAATGGTTTGATTGTAGGAACAACAGTAACCGATGCAACAGGTTATTATACCTTTGTAGGACTAGCAGCAGGAGATTATCAAGTGAAATTTAGCAATTTGCCTGCGAGTTATGTGCTTGCTAACGCCAATACGGGTACAAATGATGCCCTCGACAGCGATGCCGATATGTTGACAGGAGAAACTGCGGTTATCAACCTAAGTGCAGGAGAAATTGACATGACAATTGATGCTGGAATTAGCCCTTCTTTGGGATATATGGGCTTCTCTTGTTTAGGCGACCGTGTTTGGTATGATGCGAATCAAAATGGCTTGCAAGATGCGAATGAAACTGGGGTAGCAAACGTAAATGTAGAATTGTACGATGCTAATGGCACTGTACTAGCAACTACAACGACTGATGTAACAGGTACTTATATGTTCAATTCTTTAGGAGGTGGACAATATAAAGTAAAATTCACAAATCTCCCTGTTGGATATAGTTTCTCTTCTGCCAACGCTGGAAATAACGAGGAACTTGATAGTGATGCTGATGCAACAGGTATGACAGCACTCATTTCCTTACCTTTAGGGCAATATATTGGCTCTTTAGATGCGGGGATATTTGCACCAACAGGAAACGGCGCAATCGGAGATTTTGTGTGGAACGACCAAAACCAAGACGGAATCCAAAATAACAATGAAACAGGTGTAAAAGGGGTTGCTGTTACTTTGCATCGTTCAAACGGTCAAGTTTTATCAAGCACTGTAACAGATAATAATGGTCATTACTTGTTTAATGGTTTGTTAGAAGATAACTACTATATCTCTTTCTCCAACCTGCCTACGGGTTTCCATTTCACTACCCCTAATAATACTTCTAACGACCAACTTGATAGCGATGCTGATACAACATCTGGTACTACGGCAATCTTCCACTTAGGAGCAGATAGCACAAGAACAGACATTGACGCAGGATTATTTAGCAATAGAGCAATTATTGGGGATTATGTGTGGTTAGATGAGGATTATGATGGCGTACAAGATGCAAACGAAGCAGGTGTAGCAGGCGTAACGGTTAAATTATTTGATAATAATAACCAATGGGTATCAACCAGTATCACTGATGCTACAGGAAAATACCTTTTCGTTAATTTAACGCCTGGTACTTACTACGTTAATTTCTCTAATAAACCTGTAAGTACGCATTTTGCCCCTGCCGACCAAGGAAACAATGATGCAATAGATAGCGATGTAAACATTGCAACAGGAAATACTCCTCCTGTTACCGTAGCAGCAGGCGACATCAATACGACTTTAGATGCGGGTTTACAAAATATCATTCCTTTGTCATTAACAGGTTTAGCTTGGTTTGACAAAAATGGAGATGGTATGCGTCAAGGATCTGAGACAAAAATACCAAGCGTAATGGTGAAAGTGTTGAATAGCAACAACCAAGTGGTTGCAGCTACTGTAACAAATAACCAAGGATGGTACTATTTCAATAATCTTCCTGCAGGTACTTATAACCTTGTGTTCTCTAATTTCCCTAACGGCTCGACTATTACCTTGCCAAATGTAGGAAGTAATGACACGTTGAACAGCGATGCAAATGTAGTTACAGGAAAAACGATTATTCCTATCACGATGGTAAATGGCGTTCACAAAAGAGGACTTGATGTGGGTGTTTTACCACCAGGTTCTATCAGAGGTACAACTTTTGCCGATGAAAATGCAATTCCTAATGGACTACAAGAGCCTTACGAACCCGTAATTCAAGGGGTAACAGTAATGCTTTACATGGCAGATGGTACGCCGATTGCAGTTACTTATACAGATAAATACGGAAATTATGCCTTTACAGGACTTCCAGAAGGTGATTATTACGTAGAGTTTGAGCAGGTATCTGGGCGCGAATTGACCATTCAAGATGTGGATAGCAATGTTACCGATGACTTAGATAGCGATGCCAATCCTTTGACATTCACTTCACATACTGTTTCATTAGGGGTAGGGGAGCATATTATCAATATTGATGCAGGGTATTTGCCAGGTGGTGCTATTTTCCCTATCGAATTGTTATCTTTCACCGCCGAATTAGTGAATACTGACGGGCATTTGAAATGGGTAACTAGCTCAGAAAGCAACAGCGACCACTTTGAAGTATTCCGTTCTATTGATGGCAAACAATCATTTGAGCGAATTGTAGAATATGTGCAAGCACAAGGAAATAGCCAAGTAAACGTAACTTACGACAAAACGTACGATAGAAACGTTTCCTTACTAAACATCGACAAAATCTACTATCGCTTGAAAATGGTGGACACAGATGGTCAGTTTAAATGGAGTAATACCGTAGAATTACAATTGCAACATTTAGACAGAAGCATTTTCTTGAATGTTTATCCAAATCCTGCGCAAAATGATATATATATTGATTATCAATTGTTTGATGCAGAGTTTGCCGACATTCGCTTAGTAGATGCAGCAGGTAGAGCCGTTTATGAGGCAAATAATTTGCAAGCAGGTGCAAGTGTTCAACAACATCACATTGACGTTGAAAAACTAGCAACAGGCATTTATTATCTCCAAATTCAAACAGAAGAAAGCTCCGCAGTGCGCAAGATTGTGGTTGAATAAAGCAAGCATGGGCTTATAAATAAAAAGAGGTTGTCCTTTTAGGGCAGCCTCTTTTTTTTGATTTACCTTAAAGCGAGGAAGCTGTTTAGAGGACGAAGAAACAAAAACAAAACAAATATGCCCCTATATTGCCTATATTTACAAGACATCACACCGTAAATCAAACCTAATCACGCATAAAAAACAAACCAAATATATGCCACAAGGACTAAATACAACACAAGCACAAGCCAACTTACAAAAATACGGCTTCAATGAGTTACCCTCCGCTAAATCCAAAAACATCTTTCAAATTGCCCTCGAAGTAATAAAAGAACCCATGTTTCTCTTATTGATTAGTTGTGGCGTTTTGTATATGACATTGGGAGACTACAAAGAAGGAATTATTTTGTTATCCTCTATTTTTATTATTATTTTTATTACTTTTTATCAATATCAAAAAACAGAAAAAGCCTTAGACGCGCTCAATCAACTTTCTTCTCCAAGGGCTTTGGTTATTCGTGATGGACAAGAAGTGCGCATTGCTAGTAGAGAAGTTGTGCCTGATGACATTATCATTTTAAATGAAGGAGATAGAGTTGTGGCTGACGCTCAAGTGGTGAATGCAATTAACCTCAAAATTGATGAGGCTTTGCTCACAGGAGAGTCTCTTGCTGTAAATAAACAGAGCCGCGAAGATTCAGATGCGATAAATAACAATGACTTGGTTTTTAGCGGAACGCTTGTCGTGCAAGGCAAGGGATTCGCTAAAGTTGTAACTACTGGCATTCATACGCAATTTGGCAAAATAGGCACTTCCTTATTAAGCATTAAAGAGGAGGAAACTCGTTTGCAAAAAGAAATGAAAATTCTCATAAGGAATTTGTTTATAATCGGTGGCTTTGTAAGCGTAGGTGTCGTACTTGCTTTTTACCTCACACGCGGAAATTTCTTGCAATCGTTGTTAAGTAGGCTTGCATCGGCTATGGCGATTCTGCCCGAAGAATTTCCCGTAGTATTAACGGTGTTTATGGCGTTAGGGGCTTGGCGTTTATCTAAAAAAAAGGTACTTACCCGCAAACCTTCAGCTATAGAAACGCTGGGTTCGGCTACGGTTTTGTGTACAGATAAAACGGGAACGATTACCCAAAATAAAATGGAAATTGCGGTTTTGTATGATGGAAATGAAGTTTTTTCGACTCCGCTATTTAATGATAAACAAATAGAAATCAGGGATTTAATCCTAAATGCGCATTATGCCTCTCAGCAAGATAGCATTGACCCCATGGAAAAAGCGATAAGCAAAACGCATAATGATTTTTTTATTCACAATGCGAATAATTTTAATTTATTAAAAGAATATCCCTTAAGTCGTGAGTTGCTTGCTATGACAAGAGTGCTAGAAAATGTGGAAGAAAAGGAGGTTTCTGTTTCCACAAAAGGTGCGCCTGAAGCCATTTTTGCCTTGTGTAAAATGAGTGACTTAGAAAAAAACAAACATCTTGCCATCGTACAACAAATGGCAGAGCAAGGGTATCGAGTCATTGCAGTCGCAAAAGCCATTCAAGAAAATACTGCTTTACCCCAAAAACAACACGAGTTCCCTTTTGAGTTTTTGGGATTAATTGGGTTAGAAGACCCTATTCGCCCTGAAGTGCCGCAAGCAATTCAAGAATGTATGGAGGCAGGAATCAAAGTGATGATGATTACAGGCGATTATCCTGCAACGGCTCTAAGCATTGGCAATCAAATTGGACTTGATGCGACCCAAAAAATTATGACGGGAAACGAGTTAAAAATGATGACTGATGATGAGTTGTCCCAAAAAATCGAAGGCATAAATATTTTTGCGCGGGTAGTGCCTGAACAAAAATTGAGAATTGTGCAAGCATTAAAAGCAAACAACGAAATTGTGGCAATGACAGGCGATGGCGTGAATGACGCACCTGCTTTGAAGGCGGCAAACATTGGCATTGCCATGGGAAATAAAGGAACAGATGTGGCAAGAGAAGCTGCCTCTTTGGTGTTATTAGATGACAATTTTGCCTCTATTGTGGGCGCAATTCGTTCAGGTAGAGCCATTTTCGATAATCTTCAAAAAGCAATGTCTTACATTCTTGCCATTCACATTCCTATCATAGGCTTGTCTTTTTTGCCCGTCTTTTTTACTTCGCTGCCCATCTTGTTGATGCCTTTGCACATCGTATTTATGGAGCTAATCATTGACCCTGTTTGTTCAGTGGCTTTTGAGTATGAGCAAGAAGAAAAGGGCATCATGCAGCGTTTGCCACGCGATTCCAATAAGCCATTTTTTGGCAGCGATAAAATTATTTGGAGTTTGCTAAGGGGAGGGCTTTTGTTGATAATGGTATTAGCCGTTTATTTTCTTTCCCTAAAAGAAGGACATACCGCAGCCGAAGTGAGAGCGATTGCTTTCTCAACCCTTATTATTGGCAATATTTTCTTAATTCTCACGTCCCTTTCCAAATCACGAAGTTTCTTTTCTGTATTTAGGGAAAGAAACTACCCCGTTATGTTTATTTTGACGCTTACCATTGTTATTTTGCTATTGGCGATTTCGATTCCTGGCTTGCAACACATTTTTAGCTTTGAATTTCCGGGCTATCAGCACTTTATCCCCGCTTTTTTAGGTGCATTTGCTTTGCTTTTTATTTTGGAAACGGTTAAGAATGTAACAAATTTATGGAAAGCGAAAGCTGAGAAGGTGGAGGAAAAATAGGAAATAAAGCCATTATTGATGTTTAATGCGAAGCCCCGTAAATTTATGCGTGCAAGTGCCGCATTCGGCTCAACACTTGCACGTACAACGGGGGGATTTTCCTACTAAAAAACGGATTCAAACTTCTTGTAAGTTTGAATCCGTTTTTACTTTTATTGACGAATAAGAAGAATCTTAGTTCTTACACAAAAACCACCAAAGTGCTACATGAGCTGCTTTAGGATTAGAGACCCCTAATGCACGAGAAACATCACTCATTGTGGCAATGCTGCTATTGCTACTGTTGCGAATTGTGTTGCCATCAATTTTGAGTACGGAAGAATTGCTGCTATTACGGATAGTTACGCCATCACTATCTACACGACCTACCGAGCTGTTGCTGCTATTGCGAATCGTTACGCCATCGCTATCTATACGACCAATAGATGAGTTGCTAGAATTGCGTAATGTACGACCATCGCTATCCATTTTGCATTGAGAAAAACCTGCAAATGCAGCGAATAAAAAGACGATTGAGAGCATTAACTTTTTCATTTTTTTGTTTTTTAATGGTAATAAAATTGTGTAATAATTTGACACATAAATTTTTATGAACTACAAATCTAAT
>JBJXHA010000675.1:0-5133 GCA_046160275.1 Bacteroidia bacterium
CCCATCACAAACTGCCATTCTTTTTGGCTTAGCTGATATTTACACATATAAAAGTCAGAAAGGTTTACTTTGTGAACGGGTTTCTCGTTATCACGCCCTTCTTCGCTACCCATGTCAAAAGTACCTCCTTCGATAAAAACCATATTCGCTTCTAACTGCTGCAAAATCGGCGGCAGGGTAGAAACTTTTGGGGGCGGTACTTTTATGGAAGAAATAGGTTTTTTCTCTGGCACAAAAGCAGAAGGCATCTCTAGTAAGTCCTCTAAAATTTGCTCTACCTGCGCCACGAGAGAAGTAAAATATTCTGCGGGATTGTCTTCGTATTTTTGCAAAAAAGCGTTACACAAGTTTTTACTTGGCTTCTCTTTCAGTTTCTCAAAGGCGGTTTGTGCTTCTATTTGCTCCAAATACGTGAGGGCAGTTTGGCGGAATTTCCCCTTGTTTGCTTTGATAAAAGCGGTTAAGCCTATTACATCTTGTTGTTGATACAGCCTTTCTAAAGTGTTTTCTAGCTTTTGTTCAGGATTTTGCTTTCCTTTTCGATACAGTACAAGTTCCCCTTTTTTATCTTGGCTTTGTGGCAGACGGTCAGCGTAGGGCTGTTGGGTATGCCCTTGATTGCGTACTTCTTTTTCTACAAAGCGAATGAGGTCGCCTATCGGAATATGGGCTTGATGTTGCGTTTCATGTCGAAGGTAATGCAAAAAAGCCTTAGCAAAGGGGCTATTTCCATTGCGAAAACCATCTTCTACTTTTTCCAATAAACCCGAAGCAAACACAATACAAGAGGGAAGTTGTTCTTTTCCTGCCGAAAATGCGTCCCATTCTTCTAGGTTGCGAAAAATTGCCCCCGAAAAGCAACTATCCATCACCAAAAAAGTATGCAGCGCGGGAATTTCTTTTATATATTCACGTAATTCAGAATGAGGAAAATAACTATGCGTTTTACCATGCTGTGCATCAACAGGCAGGAAATAACCCCGATTATTTTTCATCGTGCCATGTCCCGCCAAATAAATCACTAAACTGTCATTGGGCGCGAAAAATTTGTTAGGATGCTTTGTTAATTTTTCAAACAAAGCGTAGATGTTCTCCAAAGAAGCGGCTTCATCTAATAACACAAATTCGCCTCTGCTTTCCAACTGAAATTCAGTGGTAAGCAAAGTCAGCACATCTTCCGCATCTCTTTTTGCATTTTCAAGCTTGCCAATCGCCTTATCTTGGTAGTTATCAATGCCAATAACAACCAAATATGCCTTTCCGTTGTCATCGGGTTCAATAATCAGTCCTCGGTTCATTTTATAGGTGAGAAATTTTTCGCAAGATAAGAAATTTTTATTTACTTTTCCATCAGCAACCGTTGTAGTTCTTCTTTACTAGGTAAAACAGTTTGGTAGCGGCTGGCGAAAATTTGCTCGTTTTCTTCGGGTAGGGTGATTTCTACGAGCATCTCGCTTTTGTCTTGGCAGAGAATAATGCCAATCGTTTTGTTTTCTTCTGCCAATTTTACAAAACGGTCATAATAATTGACATACATTTGCATTTGTCCAAGGTCTTGATGTTTCAAATCGCCAATTTTTAAATCAATCAAGACGAAACAACGCAACAATCGGTTGTAAAAAACTAAGTCAATGTAAAAATGCCTTTCATCAAAGGAAATTCGCTTTTGCCGCGCCACGAAGGTATAACCTTTGCCTAATTCTAGTAAAAAATATTCTAATTTGTCAATCAGTTCATTTTCTAAGTTACTTTCCGAGTAACGGTGTTGAATAGGTAAAGCCAAAAATTCTAAAATATAGGGGTCTTTGACCAAATCTTGCGATTTTTCGATAATTTGTCCTTCTATTGCCAACTTTTTTACCCCTTCTTTGTCTTTACTCAAAGCCAAACGCAGGTACAAAGCACTATCATACTGCCTTTTTAATTCGCGCAAACTCCAAGCATTTTGAATTGCTTCTAATTCGTAAAATTGCCTTTCTTCTGCATTTTCGATACGAATCAGCAACTGATAATGCGACCAACTTAACTGAAAATCAGGTATTTGCAATTTCATAGACACTGTCTGTGAAATTGGATAAGTTAAGTAAAACCTGCGCATATTTTCTAAGTTTGCTACCGAAAAACCCTTTCCAAATTCCGCTTGTAAAGGAGCTGATAGGCTTTTTATTAGTCCTTTTCCGTAAGTTGCACGCGCCTTGCCATTTTGCTCTTCCTCCACAATTCGTTTCCCAATCTGCCAATATGCTTGCACCATTTCTTGATTTAAGCTGCGATACACATTCGCTTGTGCTTTTCGTAAAATATTTGTGATGACTTCTATGAGTTCCATAATGTGATTTTGACTGATAAAATGAAGTATATTTTCATACATAGAAAGTAGGAATTACTGCCTTTCTGTAAGTGGGAAATTTTTCGCAAGATAGGGAATTTTTTTGCATTTTATTAGGGTTCGCAACTTTTAAAAAGTTGCGAACCCTAATAAAAACCTTACTTTATCCTTTCGTCAAATACCAAAACCGCGTCATATTTGCTACGGCTGCAACGCCTAAGCCAATGACAAATGAGTACCAAACGCCATCTATGTTTAATTCGC
Organism: Bacteroidia bacterium; assembly: GCA_046160275.1. Lineage (GTDB taxonomy): Bacteria > Bacteroidota > Bacteroidia > J057 > J057 > JBJXHA01. The sequence goes on from JBJXHA010000675.1 coordinate 2,594, forward strand.
AGTAAAAACCTAAGAAGTAAGCAATGGGTAAAGCAGCCACCCAATAGGCGATGAAGGTAACAATGGTTGGCACGGTTACGTCTTGAATGCCGCGCAAAATGCCGAGTGCTGCCACTTGCGCCCCATCAAACCATTGAAAAACAGCGGCAATCACCATCAAACGACTGGCAACAATGAGGACTTCGGCGTGCTTGATTTCATACAAAGTAGGGAAAAAATCTCTACCCAATACAAAAGCGGTTGCCGTTGCTGTCATCCAAGCAAGGGTAAGAAACAAGGTGGTAAAACCTGCTTTTCTCAAATTTTCGGGGTCATTTCTGCCCAAGGCATTGCCCACACGAATTGCCCCTGCATTGGAAATCCCCAAAGCAACCATATAAGTAAGGCTCGCCAAATTAATGGCAATTTGATGCGCTGCACGATAAATCTGCGATTCTTCTTCTGTTTTGCCCAACCAACCGATCATAATCACCGCCCCAACAAAAGCGCAGGATTCAAACCAATATTGTAAGCCCGAAAGCATTCCCAATTTGGCAATTTTGCCCGCAATTTCGCCTTTCCATTTCCCCCAATTTTCCTTTAACTGATATTTTTGATAAGGTTTATGTTGAAATACATACATTATCATCAAAATCATCATCAAAATTCGGCTGATAAAAGAAGCGAGTGCCGTCCCCCTCACTTCCATTCTTGGAAAGCCCCAATTTCCTTCAATGAGCAGGTAATTGAAAAAGATGTTGGTTATCAAACCGATTAAAGTAATGATAGCCGCAGCCCTTGTATTGCCTAAACCATCTGTAAATTGCTTGAATACCAAGAAGATAAGCATAGGCACGGCAGAAAGCCCGAAGATTTCTAAGAAACCTCTCGCTAACATCGTATCCATTTTAGGTTGTCGGAGTAAAGGAAGATAATGTGCACACAGTAGCAGTAAACATACCGTTACCAAGCCCACCAACATTCCTACATACACGCCTTGTTGCAAATAATCGCGGCAAATTTTTGTATCATCTGTGGCAGAACTTTCGGCAATAAGGGAAGCAAGAACGCTCGTAAGTCCAAAGCCCAGCACCGCCACCAAATAAAACATACTGTTGCCTAGCCCCGCCGCCGACACATACTCATGCCCCAATTTCCCTATCATAAAGGTGTCAATCGCGCCCATGAGCATCTGCCCCAACAAACCTACAATAACAGGAATGGCAAGTTGGATGGTTTTTTGGAAATGTGTGGTATATGTCATGATATTTTACCCAAAATTCATCAACACCGCGCCCTTATCTACCGTAGTTTTGGGCTGTGCATGAATTTTAGCAATAATGCCGCTTGTAGGCGCTTTTATAATGTTCTCCATTTTCATCGCTTCTAAGATGAGAAGCGGGTCGCCTTTTTCTACGCTTTGTCCTTCGCTTACCAAAATGCTATGAATCAAGCCGGGCATTGGAGCTTTTACCGCGTCAATTTTCGGTTTGAGTGCGTTTTCTAAGCCCAAAGAGCGCAGTAAAAGCGCAGTTTGAGAGGCAACTTTTACCACCGCTTTTTTACCATTGATGGTTAGCGTTACTTCTCGGTTTTCTGTATCCAATTTGTGCAAGGTAACATTATACGATTTCCCTTCATGCAACAAATGATACTGCACTTCGCTTTCTACCGAAATGTCTAAGGCAATTTCTTCGCCATTAACAAGATATTTTCCATTTTTCAGGTCTAACTGAAAGGTAGCCTGTTGATTAACAATTGCTTCCATATTATGAATGATGCAAGATTTTTTGAATGGCTGCTTTGGTAAAATCTGACAAAACGAGCGTTCCACTCATCGCGGCACGTTCTAATAAAAGCGTGTCCCAATGTTCCGTTCCTTCCCAAAAGATTTTTTTGAGCATTTTCATGGCTGCGGGATTAGAGGCGAGGAGTTTTGCCGTTAAAGTAGCAATTGCAGCATCTAAGTCTGCAACGGTTTCATGCACTTCTTGGTACAAACCTTTTGCCTTTGCCCATTCTGCCGATTGAAATTCCGTAGCATGAATTGCGAGTTGCGACATTGCCGCCACGCCAATTTTGCGCTCAACCGCGGGACCTACCACAAAAGGACCGATTCCTACGGCTAATTCGCTCAATTTTACCCCAGAAAATTTGGTAGCAAAACAATAATCCGTAGCGGCAGCCAAACCTACGCCACCACCTGCTGCTTTGCCTTGTACGCGCCCAATGATAAATTTAGGGGCTTTGCGGCAAGCATTAATGACATTCGCAAAGCCTGAAAAGAATTTTTTGCCCGTTTCAATGTCTTGAATGGCTGCTAATTCTTCAAAAGACGCACCTCCACAAAAAGCTCTTTCTCCACCTGAACGCAAAATAATCACTTTTACCTCCTCATTATTTCCTGCGGCTGTAATCGCATTTGCCAAATCTGCTAAAATTTTACTTGGCAAGGAATTGCTTTGTGGATGAAAAAACTCAATCGTAGCAACACCATTTTCTAGTTGCTGTGTTACATATCCTTCCATCTTTGTTGCTTATTTATCTTCTTTCTTTGTTGA
>JBJXHA010000676.1:0-3813 GCA_046160275.1 Bacteroidia bacterium
GCTTCGATTTTTTGTTGAAGGGCGGATTGTACCCAAGCCTTGTCTTCGGCATAAGTAACTCCAAACCAAGTACTTGTGTTAGATAGCACTTTTACTTTTATGGCATACACTTTCATCAAATAATCAATCACAAGTGGGATAAAAAATTCAGCTTTGGGCTTGTCGGCATTATCTTTAGAAAATTGCCAAAAAAGCGGCTCTCCGTATTCAATAAAAGGCGATTTTAAGCCCCAAAAATTCATGGAAACAAGGCTATCAGGCGATAAGGGAAGTTCTTTTCCTTTTTCCTCACATACAATTTCATTGCCTTTGGAGAAAATTTTCGTGCGCTCTACAATCTCCGTTAAATAGCCTTTTTCATTTGCCACACAAATTCCTCGCGCCACAGAACCATGTTGAGAAAGCGTATTTTTCAACTGATAGCCAATCATTGCAAATTCAGATTCGAGGGTGGAGGTAGCTAAAAAATTCGCCATCGTTTCAAAAGCGGGCAAACCATAAAAATCATCAGCGTTGATAACCGCAAAAGGCGCGTCAAGTTCAGACGCAGCGCACAAAACCGCATGAGCTGTTCCCCAAGGTTTTTGCCTGCCTGTACTAACACGCTGATAAGCAAAAGTGTAGGCGATTTTTCCTGTCAGATGAGTTGCAAAACGTTCTCGCATAAAACCCTCCATTTCTCGCTGAATGACAAAAACAACCTTTTGAAAACCTGTGCGAATGGCATCATATAAGGCATAATCCATGATCGTTTCGCCATTCGGTCCAAAACCATCGACTTGCTTCATGCCTCCGTAGCGGCTGCCCATTCCTGCGGCTAAAATGAGTAAAATCATCGGAAATGTGTATTAAAAAGTTTTGCAAAGATAGGAAAATGTACGTTTCTTTGCTATTGCAGTTTTTTTTGGAGTTCGGAACTTTCTAAAAAGTTCGAAACGCTCAAAAAATGTTCAACTTTAATAAAAACAATGAACTTATTTTATTTCGCACAAACTACTGATAATCAGTGGATTTTACCCGAAGAAGAAGCACAGCATTGCATCAAGGTATTGCGCAAAAAAGCAGGAGATGAAATCGTGGGTATTGATGGCAAAGGCAATTATTATACAGCAGAAATTCGGCAGTTGGGCAAAAATATCGTATTTTTAGAAATCATCAACAAAGTGGAAAATTGGGGCGAAAGTGCCGATGAAATTTATTTATTTGTGTCGCCTTTGCGTATGAAAGATAGATTCGAATGGCTGATAGAAAAGTCGGTGGAATTGGGGGTTACACATATCATTCCTATCATTTGCAAGCGCACAATTACTGAAAATATCAAAACGGAAAGGCTGAATAACATCTTGATTTCGGCATTAAAACAGTGCAAACGCTCGCGCTTGCCTCAATTATTTGAACCGATTAAATTTTCCAAAGCGCTTCCTTACGCACAGTCCAAAACGACACATCAATATCTTGCTTTTTGTGAAAGCACGATTTCGGTAAAACATTTTGCGCAAGAAATTGCCACAAGTTCCAAACTTGCACTTTTCATTGGACCTGAAGGTGATTTTAGTGAAGAGGAAGTACAGCTTGCCACAAACGCAAACATTTCCCTTATTTCTTTGGGCGAAACAAGACTACGAACTGAAACTGCAGGCTTATTTGCATTGAGTTATGTGAAGGCAATGAAATTATAAGGAATGGATAATTAATAATTGAATTACGATTTTATTGTTTCTAAGCTAACATTTTGACTGTATTTCTCAAAAAATATTTCCTTTTTCGTGTTCTTTTTGCTCATTTATTGTAAATTGCGTACAAATTACATTTTTTTAGAAAAGAAAGGTAAAGAAAAGCCATGCAGATTCTACGAATTTGCTATTTTTGCCTGCTAATCCATTGATTAATAACTATTTATTGGTAACTGAATAAAGAATATGAGAAGAATCATCTTGCCAGAGGAAAAATTGAACCAATTAGCTGACGAGGTAGGTCAGCGCTTGTACGAAAGCCGCTATTATGAAGGTGGCGTAATTAAAGGGGAGGAACTCAAGGATTTTGCAGGGCATCCTCAAATTAATAAGTTTTTGCTATTTCAATTGTTCCAAATTTTGGGGCTTCAAATGAATCGCCTAAAACACCCTTATTTTGATTTTGAACCCGCCGAAATTCAAGCAACCCTCACGCAGTTGCAAAACCAACTTTCTCGCTCTATCAAAATTAACCAATCGGAATTTTTGCCTTTGGTAAAAAAAGCGGTGTATAACAATTTGAAATTGTTGCTCGACCCGATAGAAACCTTGAGCAATTTTTTCTTTCATAATCAGGCTAAAGTTTCGATTGATTCTTATGAAAAATACGCGCCTTTCTTTTCTGATTTTGATTTTATCGTGAATAGCATTTTGCGTTATCATCAAAAAAATGAAATGAAAACGGTAGAGAAAGATATCTTCTTGGTGAAATTGCAACGTGTTCTAGCTATTTATAATAGCACACACGTAGAGGACATCGAGGCGTATCGTAATCAAATTTTCCAACAAATTACAGGAAAAACCATGGACGAAGTGGTGGAAGAGGTAAAAAAAGAGTTGGAAGAAAAACGAAAAACGCAAGTTGAGGCAGAATTGAAAGCAAAACAAACTGCGGAAGAAGCGGCAAGAGCTGAAGCGGAGGCAAAGCGTAAAGCGGAAGAAGACGCGAAAGCTGCGGAGGAGGAGAAAATTCGTGCAGAACAAGCTGCAGAAGAGGCAAAACGCCAAGAAGAAGAGACGAAAAAACAAACGGAAGTTAGCTTTTTTGATACCTTAGAAAAAGAGGAAACCTATTTTGAAATTAGCGATGAACAGGAAGAAGGGGAAGTGGCGAAAATCGAAACGGAGGTAATCGCCTTGGAAGATACGCTAACAATAGATGCGTCAAAGGACGAAGATAAGGCGGAAGATGTAGAAGATGAAACGGAAGTGGTTCTCTCTATGCCTCTCATTTCTGAAAGTCAAAACACTGATAATCAAGACTTAGTAGAAGATAAAGCCATAGAAGAAGAGGAAGAAATGGTGATGGATATTAGTCAATTAAATTTGCCTAATTTGCCAAAAGTAGAAGCACCTGTGGTGGACGTGCCAAGTGTTGAACTTCCGAAAGTAGAAATTCCTGCAGTTGAAGTGCCAAGCGTTGAACTTCCAAAAGTAGAAATTCCTACAGTTGAAGTGCCAAGTATTGAGCTACCAAAAGTAGAAACACCTGTGGTGGAAGTGCCAAGTGTAGAGCTTCCAAAAGTAGAAACACCTGCGGTTGAAGTACCTAATACTGAGCTAGATGCAGAAAAATCAGTATCTTTGTTTGAACGTTTTTTTGGAAAAAAACAAGAAAACAAACCAGCCGATAATTTGGTAGAAAAGTTCAAACAAACGGACACAACCAAAAACGTAGTGGAACAATTCGAAGAAAAAGATGAGACGTTGAACATTGCCGAAACTTTCTCAGGTATGCCGCAACAACTCATTGATTCCATGAATGTAGGTTCTCCTATCAAGTTAGAAGACATTCCGATTCATAAACAATATATGTATATGCAGCGCGTTTTTGGCGGTAACAATGTGCGCTTTCATATTATCATTGACAAAGTAAACAATGCAGGCAATCGCCAAGCCATTGAGGACATTATCGAGAAATACATTCTCAATAACCCCGATGTTCGCCCCAAAGACCCGATTGTAGATGAGTTTATTAAGTTGTTGCAAAATAGGTTTGTGGGGTAAAATAAAGCGAGAAAGGCGGCTGTCAAAAGGTGGCTCACTTTTTAAAAGTGAGCCACCTTTTTAACTCAGAACA
>JBJXHA010000677.1:0-14082 GCA_046160275.1 Bacteroidia bacterium
TCTCCGTAGCCCGTTTCTGCATTCGATTTGATGATATATAAATGCCCAAGTTGCGCCACCATTCCCAAAAACAAGGCATGATAAAACACCTCCGTTTGTCCTTCTTTTGTGTCGTGTGCGCTTACAGTTTGCTCAAAAAAACGCTCAAAAAACAGTTCAAAAGGCTCATAATGCCCTTGCATTAGGTATTGCAACATCTTATCATAGTCTTTATTTTTAAGGTTCAAATCCTCAAAAAGCCAATTTCGTATCGTTTTTTGATAACTTGTAACTACCTCTTGATTGGGAACAGAAATCTCAAATTGAATGTATTGCGTGTAATCTATTTGCGGTAATCGCTTTGCTTTTAAATAGCCTGCGGAAAGTAAAAGCGAAAAAACTGCGTTTTGGTCATTCTCCAAACTCGAAAAACTCACTTCTTCAGCCAAAGGGCGAACCAGTTTTTTGCCTTCCATCAAGTCATTCATTTCCTCTCTCAAATTACTTTCCCCAGACAGTAACAACCTGCGTAACAAGGCATTATCGGAAGTATTTACCCAGTAGGGTTGGAAATCTTCTTCATGATTATCCACATAATGCAGGATAGACCAAGGGTTATAAATCGAAACTTTCCCAAATAAATAACCATCATACCAATATTTTACGCTTTCTTTTCTATCCGATAAATCATAATCTTCCAACATTTTAAACGTTTCCTCTTCTGTAAAACCTATTTTATCGGAAAATCTATCAATGTTCAAAACGCTCGAAATTTTAGGGTTATTCAATCCCGAAAACAAACTTTCTTTCACAATTCGTAAAATTCCTGTTACCACACCTTTCTCCAAATAAGGGTTATCTTTTAAGGCGGATTCCATCAAAGAACGCAAAAAATCAATTCCTTCTTGATAATATTTATTCAAATACGCGGCATACATAGGGCTATCATATTCATCTATTAAGATGATAACTTTCTGATTATAATGCTGATATAGAAGTTGAGATACCATTTTGATAGCATGAGAATAGGCAAATTCATCTGCTTTTCCTGATTCCAATTTGGCAAACGATTCCTTTTGGGATTTGGTAATTTTTTTCGATTCCAACAAATACAAATGCTGCTGACACATTTCTATCATAATGGATTTATAATTTTTGTACGCACCCTCCCAAGTATGCTCTTTTATTCCTTTCAAGGACACAAAAATTACGGGGTATTTTCCTACATATTGCTCATATTCAGGCTCTTGTGAAATAGCCAACCCTTCAAAAAGGCGATGATTGTCTTGGCTAATATCAAAAAAACGATGCACCATAGAAAGCGTAAGTGTCTTTCCAAAACGGCGCGGGCGAGTACATAATACTATCTCCCCTGAATGAATTACATCCTTGATAAACAAAGTTTTATCAATCAAATAATAATTCCCTTCGCGCAATTTTTTAAAATCAGACAAGCCTATTCCAATCGTTTGTTTCATTTTCTTTAAATTTTACACAAAGATACACAGCCAAAAGTAAATAAGCAAATGTATATACGAAGAGATATTTTGGGGTATATAACGCATTTTGCCACAAAGAAAAATGCCATTTGGCAAAAATCAAATGATTTTTACTAAATGGCATTTCTTTAAAATAAGTCTAAACTATCCTTTAGATGCGCGTTTTCTATCGTTTTCGTCTAATAAGATTTTACGTAAACGAATGCTTTGTGGCGTGATTTCTACGTATTCATCTTCTTGGATATATTCCATCGATTCTTCGAGAGAGAAGCGAGTAGGAGGCGCGATGCTTGTTTTGGCATCAGAACCTGAAGCACGCATATTGGTAAGTTTTTTCTCACGAATTACGTTGAGAACCAAGTCATTCTGGCGCGTGTGTTGCCCAATGATTTGCCCCATATATACCTCATCACCCGGTTCGATGAAGAAAAACCCTCTATCTTGCAATTTATCCAAAGCATAAGCGATAACTGTTCCTTGCTCATGCGCCAACAAAACGCCCGAAATACGGTTAGGAATTTCGCCTTTCCAAGGCTCATACGATTTGAAACGGTGCGCCATAATTGCCTCACCCGCACTCATGTTCAATACCAAAGTACGCAAGCCAATCAAACCGCGAGAAGGAATGTGAAATTCCATGTGTGTCATGTCACCTTTTGGCTCCATTACTACTAAATCCCCTTTACGTTGACTTACTGCCTCAATGATTTTACCTGCACAAATTTCAGGAGAATCCACTACCAACAATTCCATTGGCTCGTGTTTTTGCCCATCAATTTCTTTGATGATTACACGAGGTTGCCCTACTTGCAATTCATATCCTTCGCGGCGCATAGTTTCAATCAACACAGACAAATGCAATACCCCACGACCATATACCAAATAAGAATCGGGAGAAACAGTTTCCTCGACTTTCAACGCCAAGTTTTTCTCCGTTTCTTTGAACAAACGGTCACGCAAATGGCGAGAAGTTACAAATTTACCTTCTTTTCCGAAGAAAGGCGAGTTATTAATCGTGAACACCATGCTAAGCGTAGGTTCATCAATTTTAATAGGAGGTAATGCTTCAGGCGTTTCAAAATCTGCAATCGTGTCCCCAATGTCAAAACCATCAATCCCTGCTACGGCACACAAATCGCCACAGTTTACAGATTCGGTTTTCATTTTGCCCAAACCTTCAAAGGTATAAAGCTCTTTGACACGACTTTTCACCATAGAACCATCACGTTTCATCAACATAACGTTCATATTTGCCTTCAATTCCCCTCTCGCAATACGACCAATCGCAATACGACCGATGTAGTTTGAGTAATCAAGACTTGTAATTTGAAGTTGAGGCGTTCCCTCTACCATTTCAGGCGCAGGAATATGTTCTAAAATCGTATCTAACAGATAGCTAATGTCTTCTGCGGGGGTTTTCCAATCAGGTCCCATCCAGTTATGTTTTGCCGAGCCATACACTACGGGGAAGTCTAATTGGTAGTCAGAAGCCTCTAAGGTAAACATTAAGTCAAAAACTGAATCATATACTTCCTCTGGGCGACAGTTTTCCTTATCTACTTTGTTAATAACAACAATGGGTTTTAAGCCTTGCGCAATTGCTTTAGAAAGTACGTAGCGCGTTTGGGGCATAGGTCCCTCAAAAGCATCAACGAGCAACAAACAACCATCAGCCATATTCAATACACGCTCCACTTCTCCTCCAAAATCGGCGTGACCAGGTGTATCTATAATGTTGATTTTCACGCCTTTGTAAGTAACAGAAACGTTTTTCGCAAGAATGGTAATGCCGCGTTCTCTTTCCAAATCATTGTTATCAAGAATCAGTTCTCCTGTTTCTTGATTTTCTCTAAACAAACGACAATGATGCAAAATTTTATCTACCAAGGTAGTTTTGCCGTGGTCAACGTGGGCAATAATCGCGATGTTACGAAGTTGTGTATTCACGTTTTGTGGAGTTGTGGTGTTTTCCAACACCGAAGGACTGAATGACATATAAAAAATTTAGCTGATTTTCAAGGATTTAAGATTTTTATAGGCTCCCTGAAAAGTTGCGCAAAATTACGAAAAAATTCGATAGGGTGTACGTTTTCTCTTATATTATTTATGTTAAGCACGAGTGAGTAAAAAACGAAGAAAACACTTTTTCTTTAAATACCTAATAATCAAACACTTAACAATAGCATTATTCACTACTCATTTTTAACTATTCACTACTTAGTGCTTCATTTCACCCTCAACGACTGGCAAGCAGAAACAGAAAGTAGTCCCTTTTCCTTCGATAGAGTTCAAAGTAAAAGTTCCATTTAGGCGTTTGATGGCTGATTTTACGATGTACAAGCCCATTCCTGAGCCTTTTGAGCGTTCATTTCCACGATAAAAAATATCGAATACTTTTTTGAGTATTTTTTGGGGAATCCCAATTCCATTATCCTCCACACAAAAACAAATTTCGTTCATTTTTTCGCTATATTCTACCGAAATTTTCAGATAAGACTGCGCTTTTTCTCTATCTTTGAAGAGAATTGCATTGAGAATCAAGTGTTTTAGAATAGAAAATAACAAGCCACGAGAGGCATAGAAGTAGGAGTCAATGTCTATTTCCAGGTAAAATTTCATTTTTTCTTTGCGGGGTGAAAACTGCAATTGCGAAAGTACTCGGTTAATTAAATCTTGTACATCTATCCATTCATAGGGAATATCAATGTGGCGCGTTTCACTTACTTCTACCAAATCCACGACAATTGTATCAAGGCGATTTGCGGTTTGTAGCATTTTTTCAAAGTATTTCCTTACCTCCGAAAGTGTATTAAACTCATCTACCCCTAATTGCGCCAAGCCTTTCATCGAAGCGATAGGCCCGAGCAAATCATGTGAAGCACGATAGATAAAAGAATCTAGTTCTTTTTCTTTGTCCTCCAATTTTGATTCAACCTCTTTTAAATCAGTGATATTCAATACAATGGCAACAGTTCCTATAATTTCACCTTCAGGTGTAGTCATAGGCGAACCACTAATGCGCACAGATTTTACCAGTCCTGAGGAGCAGTGTAACTTAGCATCATATTGCGTAGAGATTCCTTTTTTACGTAAATAGGTTTGGGATTTTACCAAAGAGAGGTATTCTTTATCCAAAGGTAATTCATAGAAATTTTTACCCAAAATTTCGAGTTTTTCCATTTCAATGATTTCACAGTATGCTTTGTTTGCGAACAAAATAGTGGCATCCTTATCCACACAAATCAAGCCTTCTCGCATATTCTCAACCAAGGACTTATATTGCCATTCGCTGTCTTTGAGTGCCTTTTCTTGTAAAATCTGCTTAGAAATGTCCCTTGCTTGGGAAACAAAATAGGAATGTGAATCTATTTCTATATATTTGATAGTTAATTCAATGGGTAGCTTTTCTTTCTTTTTAGTATAATAAAAAGTGCGATAACTTGATTTCTCTTCTGTCAAAAAACGATGCTGCATTTCGCTCCATTTTCCCATATCAGGGCTAATGCTATTCATGTTCAACGCCAACATTTCATCATCACTATAGCCTAACATTTCTTGCGATTGCGCATTAAAGTGCAGCAATTTACCCGTTTCAAAATCATAAATATTCATCGCATCTTGCGACTGATTAAGGAGATTTTGGAATAGCGAACTACGTTTTTCATGCTCCTTTTTTTCGCTGATGTCTGTTACATGAAATAAAAGAGCAGGTTGCCCGCCCGATAGCCTAATTCTTTGTGTGCGAATTTCCACAGGAACCCTATGTCCCCATTTATTGTAAGTATAGGATTCAAAAAAATGGCTTTCCAAATTCGCAATATAATGAAACTGCGACATAAGCTCTTCTCTTTCCGCTTCGGGAACTAGTTCATAGACAAACATTCCCACTAACTTTTCTCGGGGCAGTTTTTGTAATTGACAAGCTGCATCATTTGCTTCTAAGATTTCGCCCTTTAAACTTTCAATAAAAATAGCTGAGGGGGCATTGCTAAAAACATACTGATAATCACTTGGTTGAAAATTGAACATAGCAGATACAAACATAAAATATTGACGGTTTAAATTGGTTGAGATAAAAAAACAAGCAATTAAAGGAATGAATAGGAATTTTATTTTACAAAAGGAAAATATATGACAAAAATGTAAGATATCTAGGCAAATTTAAGAAAGGTTTAAGAATAAAATAAATAATATTCATTAAGTGTTTTATTAACAGCTAAAAACAGATGTTAGAATGCAGGGAAAATAATCATTTTTTTCAAAAAAATGGCAAGAGTCGCATACCTGCGTACTCTTGCCTCACATCAAAGTTTATGAAACACTTAATGATAATTGAGAATTAATAATTGAGAATGGAGTTATATTAACTGACTATTTTTCGCAAAGCCATTCACCTAAACTCGTTCTTATCAAGTATTTATTACATGATAATTTCTCCCATTTTATTCATGAATAACCAATATTTTATGCGTGCGAACCACATTTCCGTATTGTACCTTGATAAAATAGAATCCTGTTGCCCATTTTGATGAAGGAAGTTCTAGGGAAATCAAGCCATTTTCAAGTGCAATCACTTCATTGGTTTTTAATTGCCCTGCAGTGTCAAACACTTGCAAACGAGCAGATTCTTCACCCGGAATTGAGATAATCAAATTAATTTTATCATTTGCAGGATTAGGATAAGCGCGAATAATAGATTCTACATAATCACGCACCAAAACCACTTGGTTAGAGTAATTTTTCATGCCATCAACCCCTACAATTACCCCACGATATACCTCTTTTGTCATCGGGTTAGTGTCTTCCCAAGTAATTCGCTTGCTGTCAAAAGTACTTTCTTGGCATTTTTCAGTTTGAAGACTTGTCCAAGTGTTCGTTCCTTGCTGTTGCTTTTCTAACTCAAATTGTGCGATGTTATGCCCCTTGTTGATGCTAAAAGCAAGGATATTTTCTTTAGCCCCCGCCATTCCTTCTAGTTTTAACTCATCAGCAGGCAAAACGCCTGCATTGGCAAGACGTAAGGCAATCGCAGGATTACAAGTACAGTTTTCGTGCGCACTATGATAATCTTCACTACCCACCAATTTTACATAAAAAGTAGTGGCAATAGAGCTTGTTGGAACAAATTTAGAAACTGCAATTGATCCATTAGGCGCAACCATCGTAGTTACTTTAATCGAATCTATCCACACATCTGGTCCCGTATCATCGTTTGAGTTGTCGGTATCTTCAAAGAAATCTATATACAAAGGCAGATTATAAGTATGAGCAGAAGTATTTACCACTTGGAAGCTCACATTATATCCTCCTGCAACACTCAATACATTCAAGTTTTGCAACTGGAAGGTAGGTTTTTCTACAGAGAAGTTTGCGGCTGCGTAAGCGATTTCTGTCCCCATTTCGCACGATCCCGTTGCAGGACAACCAATATTTGAACGCACAATCATTCTACTTTCAATTTCTCCTGTACCGCACTCATATACATCAGCAGGAATATTTATATCAAATTCAAATACAATAGAATCCGTCAAACTTTGGAAACCTGAAGGCAATTGCCATTTCAAAGTAGTGTCTGTAAAGGTTGCCGATTGCGTAGGAGTGGTTGAAGGAAAAGCACCCGCAGGGTTATGAACTACTGTAAAGTTGCCTCCATACCAATAACCTTGTGGAATTTTGCAATAGTAAAAGTCATTTGTTCCCGTGGGTGTACTAGAACTATTACGAATGACGGCTCTTGCTCTCAAGGTTTTTGCCGTACACATAGGCGTTTTTAATTGAACTTTGGTAGCAAGTCCAGGGTCGTAAGCCGTAGGCGCACCTACTACACGCAATTTGTTTGAGGCATCAAAAATCGTAGGAAGTTGTGCACCACAAAGATTTTTTCCTGTTGCACGATATTGCATACGTGAACCAGAGGTATAATCGCAAGTAAGGTCGACATTAAAACGAATCCAAAACTCTGCACTATCCTCATTGATAACGCCAGGGAAACCACGTTGTAAAAAGCGAGGTTCTTGTGGAACGTTGTTCATAATCCAAGTTTGCAATGTTCCGTTACTTGATGCACTTATAAGTGAAGGGTCATCAATCGTTCTCCAACCTCCACCTGCAAGCGTACTATCTGAAAGCGGATATAAAATTTGCGCACTTCCTGAAATGTAATTCATGCCCACAGGGAAAATTACAGATACACGAGGGTCATATACGTAGGCAATTTTTGAACTTAACAGTTTTACTTTAAACGTATTAGGCAAACAAGGGTCTAATACCGTAGTAGATGTTCCATTCAAAATTTGAATTTCTGAAGTATTTGGGTCTTTCATTACAGACAAGGTCAAGTTTTTGAGCTGACAGCTATAACCCGACATCGTGGCAGGATAAGCACTACAAGTCCAGCCAGAAGAAACAATCATTGAATCTAAACCACAACCATTATTCGTGACAAACAAACGATAATGATGGTTGGTGCTAATATTACCTAATTGATATACGTCACCTACGGGATTAATCACCGTATTTGTCGTAACATCGAGTAACTGAGTTGGCACTAACATTCCGCTTGGAGAAGAAAATCCTACAAAAGAATTTGCAAACACACTCACAGCACTAATATCGCTTAAATCAAATTCCCAAATTACATCTTTTATAATGCTTACTACATGTGCAATAGAGGAAGTTAGCGAAAGGTTGGTGCTAGTATAAGTAATGTTATTTTGGACATTAACAGTGGATAAGATCGGCGTTGTACTTCCTGCTGCTGGGCTTTGCGTCATTTTGAAATTATCTTGTAAGGCACTACCGCTTACTACCCCACAGTCAGGCTGCAATCTGATGGTATAGACAATGTGATGCCCTTCATCGCTGATAGGCAAGGTGCCGCCATCAAATAGCCCTTTAATATCAAATTTCAACACATTGCCATTCACAGATGCGGGACTAATTGCAACATTAGCATTTGTCGCAAACAAACCTGTTCCATTTGAGCGATAATAAGTAAGCCTAGCACTCACATAGTTATATCCCGTAGGCATAGTATAGGTAAGTGAATCATATACACAAAGTGGACGAAATTCTCTTCTAAAAATATTAACACCTTCTGCATTGGTCGTTCCTGTAGAACCCAACATTAAAAAGTAATCTCCAACAACATCTACCGTATTACAATTATTTACGCTAAAAGAGCGAATAGAATTGGTAAAAGTAACATATTTCACTAAGAAATATTTGCTATAAAACTTCTCGCAAGAACGTTTATTCGCAGTAGGAGGAATCGCAGAAACACGACTTAAGTAAAACTCATTATCTACAAAATAATCTTTCACTGCAGCCAAAGCTGTAGGGTTTTGATTCACATAGAATTTCGCTTTGAAAACGATACTATCTCCGTTATCATATTTAAAACCTACAGGAACTGCTGAACCTAGGGCAAAAGCAGAAAGGTTATAACCAAAATCAGTCCCTACTCTTGTAGCACTCACAGTAGCGTTATAGGTGCTTGCCCCACGATGAATTGTAAGTGAGGCAGGAATTTCGGTTAAGTAAGCTGCTCCTGTATTCATCATTAATTTGGCATAACCATAATCAAAAGCTACACTATCCACGCTACGGAAAACCTTTCCTAGATAAGTAACGAGCAAAGTATCTCCGTGCATAGCGTAATTGTAACGTATATTTGCTGTGTCAAGTGAACCAAAACCATCTGCTTGGCAATTATTGTCATTGTCAGCCAAACCATAGGTGGTACGCATAATATTAAAACGCTTTGCTTGCAAACCATCTGGACAGGGCGTTGCACCACAAGTGTGTAAGGCAACTTGCGCACTTGCACAAAATTTATTTACGGGTGTACAAGCACCTGAATTATAATAAGCAAGTTCCATTTGTACAAAAACGGTGCTGTTAGTTGCTGTTGCGCAGTCAATTGAAACCCCCATTAAACTAAAGGTAGATTTATCCATTGAAGCAAATACACTGTTTGCATAACGAATGGTAATGGTATTTGCCGCAGTATTGTAAATTAAACTACCCGACACGGGCGATAAAGTTGCTCCATTTGCACGTAGGTAGCTAAGATTTCCCGTTCCCCCTGCCCAAATCATTCCTGTTGGCAAAGTATATTTCACCTCGATGAAACCCGGTGCAGTAAAGCCTGTTGCAGAAGCAACTCCTCCTACCGTTGGAAGTGTGTTTTGGTAGTTTTGTAGGTTAAAAGTAAAAGTTGCTACATCTCCATCACTTAAATCCGTAGGCCCATCACCCACGATATTCATTGCTAATACTTTTGAGCCTAAGCCTACGGTATTCGCCTTCGTATAAGTCTTATTGCAATTGTCTAAATAGTTGGCATTATACATCCAACCCGCAGCATAATATTGTGTATTATCACAATTTACAGGGCAACCATTTTCTACTTCAAATCGCAAGGTTACTGTTGTGCCTGCAGCAATAGAAGGAATAATTACCCTTACTTTATTCGTAGCAGAGGTATAACAAGAGGTATTTGTAGGAAAAGTTTGGGCTGCTGCAATAGGAGTAAACGCCCCTGTTCCTACCCTATATTGAATGGTAGTTGGGTTAATTCTTGCTGCCCAAGTAGGTTGCTCCATAATCGTATTCCCGTT
Organism: Bacteroidia bacterium; assembly: GCA_046160275.1. Classification (GTDB taxonomy): domain Bacteria; phylum Bacteroidota; class Bacteroidia; order J057; family J057; genus JBJXHA01. The sequence goes on from JBJXHA010000677.1 coordinate 10,100, forward strand.
CACATTGTCTGAGCCTCTAAACAAATCTACTACTACGTTCAAAGCTGCACCTGTTCCTGTATTTTGAATGGCAAGGTTTTGCGTATAAACTGTGTTCAGACAAGTAATATTAGTAGGCGTAGGAGTAAAGGTTAAGATAGGAGGTTGCCCATTAATGTTAGTAGATGCCGTTCCGATAGAAGTTTGGCAAACTTGGCTATTACAGCCCCAACCTACGGTATAGTTGGTTGTTACGGCATTAGAAGTACATTGATTAAGCGCAATTGTTTCTGTAAAAGTAATTACCTCATTCAAATCAAAGTAATTATCTCCATTCCCTATCCCTGCAAAATTACTTAAGGTATATGTCTCCATTTGACTACCCACCGTCCAACTTGTCCAAGCACCTACGCCACTTACTGCCGTTACCGAAATTTGATTGTTGTGTGCTGCCGTTACTTGAAAACTACTTACACGCCCATATCCACCGTTTTTAACGGTTACGGTGCGTGTGTAAGTTCCGCCCAAAAATCCAGTATAATTTTGGTTTGTAATGCTAAGAATGCTTAATGCTGCATACTTTTTTGAATAATCCAAGGAGATAACATGCTGATTTTTATTAGTTCCATTTGTAATATAATCAAGGTCTGCTTCCATTTGCAGGTTTTGTCCTCCGCTCAATCCGCCAGCGTTAATCAAGTCACAACTTGAAAAAACCTTGATGCTCAGATTTTGGTTACCATTACTAAAATTGGGCAACTGAAATACAGGATTTCGTAGGTCAGTGATATTGAACTCGGTAATCCCTGTTCCCACCAAACTACCCGCCTGATATTCTTGTCCTACATCTAAACGAGCCGTAACAAAAACCGCAGTTGCAGACGTATTTGTCACATTCGTTACTTCAAAGTAGAAGGTTCTTGCAGTGTCGCAAATAGTAACATAAGTAGGCACAGTTACTGTCATGTTCAAATCACTTTGTGCCATCAAGTGATGAAAAGGTAATGAAAATTGGACAAAAATTCCCCAAAGAAACAAGTGAAGGAAGCCTGATGTCGCTTTAAATGATGTTAAGACTGATTTCATATCTTAATACTTTGATTGTGTAAATAAATAAGAAGGAACAAAAGCTCAAGTGGCTTAAAATTCTTTAAGCCATAAATGAAGAATGAGAATGATTTTTTTAGTTTACCCTATCTACCAATTGCTATTTTCGCCTAATTCAAAAAGTACTAGGAATCAATAGCTTCTTTCAGTCAATACAATTAATTAATTTAAACGAAATGTTTTTAAAAATATATGATTCAATATATTAATCAGATGAAAGGTTTTGTGCTTTTTTGCACACTTTTTTTGTCGTTTCAAAAGTGAACAATGCTAGTTTTCAGTGAAAAAAAGTGAAATTTAGATTATTCTATATGCTATTATACCTGATATAAATTCTATTATTTCGCATAAATATTCAATTTTCAATCTAAATTATTTTTATGAATCTATAGCAACTATTCACATAAATTCCTCATAAATAAGCAGATACAATAAAAAACCTCCTAATACTCACTATTTCTCTATCCCACTTTAATCAAATTTACAAAAAAAGATTGGAAACACAAAACATTTGCCCCTCCTAGCTATAAAGGCAAATGTGAGAAAAAGTAGTAAATGAAAGGAAGTGCAACCTTGTTGAGATGTTATATTTTATAGCATTTCGCTAGGTTTTATCTTTTTTCAGGGTAAAAGAAAAAGAGGTTGCCCTTTTAGGACAACCTCTCACTTAATTTCATTGATGAAACGAAAATATTTTTATCGTACAAATAACATCTCTCTGTATTTTGGCAAGGTCCAATATTCATCGGCAGTCAACAATTCGAGAGCGTCCACATGATGTCTAATTTTATCAAAATAAGGGAACACATCTGTAGCAAAAGCAACTGCTTGCGCATCTGCATGACCATGCGCTTCGGCTTCGGTACGTTTTGCCACCATCGCTTTCACTTCCTTCATTAAGTTAGCGATGTGTTGGCTTAATTCCGTTACCATTTCTTTTTGCGTTGCATACAATTCTTCAGACATATCCACATCAGCCATCGCCTCAATCACGCTTAACAATTCTTTTTGATAGCGAATTGCAGCAGGAATCACGTTGCCTGAAATCAATTCTTCCATCACACGTGACTCGATTGCCACTTTTTTCAAATAGCTTTCAAGCATGATTTCATAGCGAGCGTGTAACTCCTCTTGTGTGCAAATTTTATGAGAAACAAACAATCTCATCGTTTTATCAGAAATGTAGGCAGCCAAAGCTTGAGGCGTTTGTTTTACGTTAGACAAACCGCGTTTTGCAGCTTCTTCTACCCACTCATCACTGTATCCATTGCCTTCAAAACGAATTGCCTCGCTACTTTCGATATAATCCTTGATAATATCTAAAATCGCTGCATCTAATTTGCGCCCTTTCGCTACTTTTTTATCTACTGCACGCTTAAATTCGCCCAATTGATTTGCTACAATAAGGTTCAAAATAGTCATCGCATTTGCGCTGTTTGCAGAAGAACCTACCGCGCGGAACTCAAATTTATTTCCTGTAAAGGCAAAAGGAGAGGTACGGTTACGGTCTGTATTATCTTTTTTCAAATCAGGAATTTGTCTGATTCCTAACTGCATATAAGGATTGTTTTCTACTTTGTTGCGTGTTCTTGGCGGATTGATGATTTCATTCAAAATATCCGTTAATTGTGTGCCCAAAAACACCGAAATAATGGCAGGAGGAGCTTCATTTGCCCCTAAACGATGGTCGTTACCCGCAGAAGCGATACTTGCACGCAATAAATCGGCGTGTTCAAATACGGCTTTAACCACTGTTGACAAGAAAGCCAAGAACATCAAGTTTTCTTTTGGTTCTTTTCCAGGCGAAAGCAAGTTTTTACCTGTATTCGTTGCCATTGACCAGTTGTTGTGCTTACCTGAACCGTTGATGTGAGCATAAGGTTTTTCGTGCAACAAAGCGCGGAAATTATGTTTGCTTGCCACTTTTTCCATCAAATCCATCAAGATTTGTGCGTGGTCAATAGCTAGGTTCATTTCTTCAAAAATAGGTGCGCACTCAAATTGCGAAGGGGCAACTTCATTGTGGCGCGTTTTCAAAGGAATCCCTATTTTATGTGCCTCTCGCTCTAACTCTACCATGAAACCCATCACACGCGATGAAATAGAGCCAAAATAATGGTCTTCTAATTGTTGTCCACGCGCAGGGGCAGCACCAAACAAAGTACGACCTGTGATGCTCAAATCGGGGCGAAGCTCGTAAAAGCTACGGTCAATCAAGAAATATTCTTGCTCAACGCCCAATGTTGCAATTACTTTGGTAACCTCTTTGTCAAAAAATTGGCATACATCTACTGCTGCTTTTTCGAGTAAAGCAATAGACTTTAACAAAGGTGCTTTATAATCTAATGCTTCCCCCGTATAAGAAACGAAAATAGAAGGAATGCAAAGGGTTTTACCGTATTTTGATTCGAAAATGAAAGCAGGAGAAACGGGATCCCAAGCGGTATAGCCACGCGCTTCAAAAGTGTTGCGCAAACCACCATTTGGAAAAGAAGATGCATCAGGCTCTTGTTGAACCAATTCTCCTTCTGAGAATTTTTCAATTGCTTCGCCGTCTTGCAATTCTAAAAAAGAGTCATGTTTTTCAGCTGTTAAACCCGTCAAAGGTTGAAACCAATGTGTAAAATGCGAGCAGCCGTTTTCGATTGCCCAAGTCTTCATTGCATTTGCTACCTGCCCTGAGATGCTGCGGCTAATCGTTTCGCCTTGCTCAATACATTTCTGTAATTCGCTATACGCCTCTTTTGACAAGTAATTTTTCATTACCCTTAAAGAAAATGCATTGCTTCCGAACACATCTTTTGCGCGTACTTCAGCCAATGCTTCAACTCGTGAACGAGTTTGAATAAGTTCTAATGCTCTAAAACGTGGATTCATTTTATTTTGAATTTTAATTC
>JBJXHA010000678.1:0-6275 GCA_046160275.1 Bacteroidia bacterium
ATGCTGTACGGGCTGCTTTAGCTGCCCGATAACTTGCAAAAACTTCGTTTTTGCGCTTTTGCGGCAGCTAAAGCAGCCGCTACAGGTTTTAGTTAGCATTACATTTGAAGGACTACCCTCATTTATTAGTGTTAATTTAATATGAAAAAAATCTTGTTTTGGAATGGCTTACTCACAATAGCCTTATTATCAGCAGCTTGCGGCTCACAAAATGAATTTGGAGGTACTGAAAATTTGAAAGATGCTTCCCTTTCTTGGATTCCTTTTGCAGGAAATGAGCAGGTTGTATTCAAAAATGTAAATGGTGATTCTTTGGTATTTAAGGGAGGGACAAAAAGTCTAAAATATGCAAGAGAAATTACGGGTTGTGATGGTGGAACTTGGAATTCTGGTGGTTGTATTGAGAATGATTTGCAGCAACAATCCATTAGTTTTCAATGCACTGACCCCAAATTAGCCTTGAATTATTTGTTAGCAGTAAAGAAAACAAATGAAACGCGCTGGGATATTTTGACAGTATCTTTGTTAGAAAATAACACAAAAAAGACTACTTTTTCTTTTGATGTTACCCAAGTTGGAATCCCAAATTCGCACGAAAGTTTCTTTTATGGAGATTCGGTTAAAATTGCGGGTAAAAATTTCGCAGAAGTATTTAGAAATAAAACTACAGGAAGTTATAATGTTTATTATAATAAATCTCAAGGAGTTGTAGGCTTTGAATTGGGAGATGGAAGCCAATGGGCAAAGTAGAAGTCATGGAATTATTCCCAAAATAACAATTTATTTACCAAAGAGGTTGTCTAAAAAGGCTGATTTACAAAAAATATAACTCATTGTAGTTGCTTTTTTACTATGTTCTACGCAAAAAGTTCGGAACTCTTCGAAGAGTTCCGAACTTTTTAGACAGCTCCAACTTACCTACATTTCAATAAACGAATATACATTCCCGCGCTCCTCCAAAAATCTAATAAAATCTGTGTAGGAAAGCGTAAGCGTTGCCGTATTGTCATTCGGATGAAAATTCACCTTCTCAAATTGCTTCAAATCTTGGTCTAAAAACACAATTACATGCTGTGTTTCATCATGAATCAAGCCAAAAGGGGAAACCGAGCCGGGACTAAGCCCCAAATGCTTTGCCATACGCTCGGCAGAGGCAAAACTCAAACGCCCCTGTTTTAATTCTTTTTCTAATCGCTTGACATCTAGCAACTTTTCATGCGTCAATATCACCAAATAATGCTGATTTCCCTTGTTATTTCTAAAAAATAAATTCTTACAAAAAGCTCCCCCCAACTCCTCCCAAATAGGAAGTGCCTCCTCCATCGTCATCAAGGGCGCGTGTGTAGTAAGCGAAAACTCCACCTCCAAAGCGGTTAAATGTTCCAAAACTTTTTCCATATTCTACCATAAAAGATAAGCCTTAATCAGTGAGCATTTAACAGTAAACAGTTACCAAAAGTAAAAGTTTGGGATAGTCCTATCAATGTAATGCTTTTTAGGGCATTTCGACTCTCGCTCATAGGGCATTTCGACTCTCGCTCAATGACCTAAAAAGCAAAAAAAAATCCCCAAATCTGTACCAGATTTGAGGATAGGTTGTATAGGTTGAAGGATTTATTTCTAGTTGATGTTCAAAAATGAAACATCGTAAAATGTTCATTTTCACCCAAATACCTTTTTTACCTTATAAAGAAACTAAGTATGTCCTCACGGAAATTTCTTACTCTTAATGTTTGGAAGCAAAAAGAAACGCAAGGTCACTTAGTTTTTTAAAAAAAAATCTAATTATTTTTTCTCCAACTGAATTTCGACCTCCTCCGCAGGCTTTTCAGGTTCGTCAAGGTTTTCCCCTGTAAGTTCGCCTAGTTCACGGTCAAACTCTTGTGCCATTTTTGCCTTTACCGTTGTGTCCTGTGTCAATTCCATTGCTTTCACAATGCCCATACCCGCATCACGAACTTGACTCAGGCGGCGCGAAAAATGTGCGTAATAATACCACAAACCTGCTGCTTGGTCGTTAAATTGTAAGGCATCATAAATCAATTTATATCCCTCATCAACTTTATTTTGCTTCAAATACAAGGCAGATAACCCAATGGTAATTTCTTTTTCAAAAGGCTTAACTTTATGCAGTTCTTGAAAAAGTGTCAATGCTTTGGCTTCGTCCCCTTTTACAGAAAGTAATTGCGCATGAATTAGTTTTACTTCAGGAATTTCTGTATTCGCCTTTTCTATTTTGGCAAACGTTTTTTCCGCTTCTGCTACATTTCCTTGTAACAAATAGGCTTTGGTCATTTCTGCTAACAAAAGCGGCGATTTAGGTTCGCGTTTTAAGCCTTCTTGTAAGGTAGAAACTGCGTCTGGGTGCTTATATTTGTTATAAATTTTACCCATTTCCCAATAAGGTTGCCCACTTTTTTTATCGGCATCAATCGCTTCCCGCAAAACGTTCAAGGCATTTACAAAGTTATTGCTGCTATCGGCATAAACCGCCATACGAATCCGTTGTTTTTGCGTTACTCCTTTAAAATCCCAGTCCAACAAAGCCGCTTGATTTTGCCCAACAGATTTTAGCAACATCGCAGATTCTTTTGTTACTTCTTTCTTCAATTTATCAGAAACATTCAGAGTACGTATGAAGTTCAGGCGCATTGCTGCAGAGTCTTTTTGCCCCATATCAGCCAACATCAAACCCTCGTAATAAATGCCCGTAGAGTCGCCCATCTCATACATTTTTTGGAAATATTTGCGTGCCATTTCGGGCATTCCTTTTTGCGCACAACCAACCCCCAACAAATAACAGCCTTCAGAAGAAGATTGCGGTGCAAAACTCAAGGCTTTCATTAAGGAATCTTTCATAAACCATTGATAAGCAACGAGTAACTTCATTTTTAGCGAAGCATCATTGCTCAATAAAGTATCGGCAAAGGGCTGCGATTCGCTAAAACGCTTGGTTTTGAGCAAGTAGGCAAAATAATTATTTTGTAAGGTAAAATCCTTCACATTTGCCGCCTTCAAGGCTGGAATATCGTACTGATTACTGTCTTTAAAACTATACCAAATCGCATTTGCGATGGCAGTTTCGGTAGGGTTGTTTTTAAGTGCCAACTGATTAAACTGATGCGCCTCTTTTTTGAATCCATTTTGCCAATAAACTGCCGCCAAATTGCTGTATGTGCTAGATAAATTTCCATCTGCCAACAAAGATTTTTTCAAGCAGGTAATGGCAGAATCAGGTTTATTTAACTTTAAATAGACATAAGCTAAATTATTGAGTGCGTAGGGATTATGTTTTAAATTCACATCAGCTCTCCACAATTTTTCTGCTTCCACAAAATTATTTTGAGAAAGATAAATGTTACCTGCACTCAATCTTGCGTAAGGGAAATATTCATCGTCCATGACATTGGCACTGGCATCTTGGTAAATTTTTACTGTTTGTGCAATGTCTTTGGGGTTGTTGCGCAAGTGAAAAGCGGCAAGGTTATAATTCAAACGAGGGCTATAAGTGAGCAAAGATTTCGCTACTTTGTAATGATATTCTGCCGTAGGATAACCTTCTTTTAGCGCAATAATATCGCCATCGTGGAGCATTTTTGTCCCTGTCAAAATTTTAAAAGAAATCCATTGTCTATGCCCTTCAGAATAAACAAAAAATACCGCTCCAAACAACCACATCAAAGCAATCATATAACCTCTGCTTTGCCCCATCAAATAATATACATTGATTTTTTGCTTCAATAAAGGCAAAAATTCTAGCAACAAATAAATGATATGCCCAATCCCAACGCCTAAGAAAAAGGCAATCGCCAAGCGGTCGGCGGCATAAATAAAGAAAGTGTCGCCTGTGGCAAAGGAGAAAAAGAAAAAGGCAATCGCCAACAATGCCCAGCCCAAAATCGCAAAAGAATAGACCGTTGTAGAAGAAAGGAAATCTTTAACGGAATGGAATTGGTTTTGAGAAGTGAAAACGGTAACTAAGGACGCGAGTGCGAGCAGGTGCATGGGTCTTAACATAATGTTTTTCATACCAAACTCGCCTGTTGTGGCTATATACATCGTTATTTCTAGCAAAATTATCAGCAAAAAGCCTATCATAATGCGCGGAAATGACTGACGACTTTCAGATTTCTGGTAATTTGTCGTTATTAGTACCCACAAATTCGTAATTTCTTTGCCTACAAAAAAGAGAAACAAAACCGCAATAAAAGACAAAAGCCCATAAACATTCACCGCCAAACGATGTAATTCTATCCAACCGCCCCGATATTGTGCATAGCCAAATAGGGCAAATAACAGCACAAAAAAAGTGATAAATCGGTAAGGGAATGTCCATTTGAGGTTATTCACTTGAAACATATACATCAATCCCAAAAAGACCATCACGATGCCTGCTTTTACCAAGTGAAATTTGTCGGGATAATACAATACGTCTGAAATTTTACTGCTATGAATAAAAACGGCAAACAAGGCGGCAAATAACAAATACCAACGAGAGCGAATAAAACTCGCTGCCGAAAGCAAGGTTGCCCAAGCCAATATCATAAATCCCCAAAATAAAGTTACGGGAATTTGATGTGGCGTTAAGGGCGTAGCTACATAATTTGCCCAATGCCGATAAGCGGAGGCATTCACATCAAAGGTGCGATAACCTGCTTCTGCGTCCATTATTTTCACCATGTCGTCAGAAGTGTCGTTTACTTCAAACACCTCCAAAGCCCAATAAAAAGGCTTGTGATAACTCAATAACAACATACCGACTGCCAAAACTAAAGTAGCAATCATTATCCAAAAAACACGCTTCGCTCCCGAAGTAAATTGAAAATAAAAAAAGTGAGGTGGAATAAACGGCAGTTTGTTCAAGTCCATATTAGAATACGCTAAGTAGTTGATAGTGAAAAATGGATAGGTGATATGTGATTGATTGGCTAACGAGTATTTTCGTTATGAGCTAATTGTAAAATACTGATAATCTATGTATTATCTTTATTTTCAACTATCCTCTCTCACTTCTCACCTAAAAAGTGGGGCAAATTTGCGCACTTTTACGCAGATTTGAAGGATATTTTTTTGCTTTTTTACTCAAATCCATGTTAATAATGCAAAAAAGGGCTTTTCGTAACAAAAAACCTTGCGAAAAGGGAAAATATTTTTTCTTTTCGCAAGATTGTAGTAAAATGGAGGTAGCAAAACAAAGTAAATGTGTCGTTGGACATTTCGGCTCTCGCTCAATCTTCCTTAACAAATAAAGCAAAAAAACTAACTTTTGAGATAAAATACTTGGTTTTCAATTCATTTCTTTTTACTTTTGCCCAACAACAATACCCTAATAATAAGCAAGTGTTATTTTTATCCATTATTTACTTTTTAAAGTATTCGTTTTATGAAAAAGGTACTCTATTTTTTCTGCCTCCTCTGCGGAGTTGTAGGCAGTATGAGCAGCGCAGGTGCGCAAAATGTGAACATTCCTGATGCAAATTTTAAGGCTGTATTGATTGGTATTGGCGTTGATACAAATAACGATGGGCAAATTCAAGTAAGTGAAGCACAAGCGATTACCACGTTAGATGTGACTACGCTCAATATCAGTAATATGACAGGGATTGAGGCTTTTGTAAATTTAACCGCCCTTTACTGCTATGAGAACCTACTTACAAGTTTAGATGTGTCGAATAATACAGCCTTGACTTTGTTAGCGTGCGAATTTAACCCACTTACAAGTTTAGATGTATCGAATAATACGGCATTGACTGATTTACATTGCTATGGTACCCCACTCACAAGTTTGGACATATCGAATAATACGGCATTGACTACTTTATATTGCTATGCTAACCAACTCACAAGTTTGGACGTATCAAATAATACTGTATTGACTACTTTACATTGCAGTGCTAACCAACTTACAAGTTTAGATGTGTCGAATAATACTACCTTGACTCATTTATATTGCGATGATAACCAACTTACAAGTTTAGATGTGTCGAATAATGCGGCATTGACTACATTATCGTGCTCTAATCTCCAACTTATAAGTTTAGATGTGTCGAATAATACAGCTTTGACTGAGTTCAACTGCTCTAATAACCAACTTATAAATTTAGATTTATCGAATAATGCAGCTTTGACTGAGTTCAACTGCTCTAATAACCAACTTATAAATTTAGATTTATCGAATAATGCAGCCTTAAGTAATTTGCGTTGCTCAGATAACCAACTGACCTATCTACTTATTAAAAATGGAAGGATAGAAGCAAACCTTTCATTTCACAACA
>JBJXHA010000679.1:0-5909 GCA_046160275.1 Bacteroidia bacterium
CCTAGCAACCATTTAATATTATTAAATTGAGTGAGAATAGAAATAGAATAGCTGCAATTCCTTTATAAGTTATAAGTTGGAAAAGGGGGAAGAAAAGCTAAAATGGCGCAAATTAAACCTCTTTGTAATGGGGTATTACAAAGAGGTTTAGTGCATTCTCGGACAAAGATAGATTTTAATTTTATGCTATCAAAATTCTTTCAAAATTTTATAAGTAAAAACTTTTCCTTTTTTAGTAACAAAGGAAAGGTGATATAAACCTGCAGGCAAATGTGCGAAAGAAATTTGGTTGGGTAGATGTGTATAATCTTGAAGGATTCGCCCTTGACTATCCCATAATCTTACTTGTTCAAAATTTTTACTTTCTAATTCTGAGCGAATAAAAAGTGTATTTTGAACAGGAGTTGGATACACATTTAATGCGGAATAGTCAAAATTTTCGACATCAGCTACGATAATAAGGTTTTTAATGGTGAAGGTATCGTTTAGTGCCGTGTTGGGCCCAGATGCATTTCGTTGAACAGGCCAAATAACTACAGTAATTGAGCCTCCCCCCCGCCACCATAACGTGCTGCCGTTGCCGAATCTGAATAAGTAAGAACAACCGTTGCATTGGCAGGCAAGGAAATTCCCACCGTGTCTGTCAGCGTATCTAGTACGTTTAAGTTAGGGGAGAAAATGCTAATTCCTAAATCTAATCCCCCTGAAAAAAGACTATTTCCTGTATTTTTGAAGGTTACATGATAGACAAGCAGTGAATTCTCTAAAATAGGGGCTGCAGGTCCGTTAGAACTGGAAATATAAGCAGTATCAATATCCACAGAAAAGGGATTTTGGCTTCTTCCTATCAAAAAGCTCGCAACGGTTAAGCATAAAAATAACGCAAAATGTCTCATAAGGTATGAAATTAATTGATATAACAAATGTAACGAAAAAAATAGGGAAACGTTGTTAAATTTTTTTGTAATATTACGCCTTCAAACTCTAATTTTTGACATGGATATATTAGAACAGCTCATATTTAGTCTAAAAAAAGAAGAAGCTAGGCATTTCAAATTGTTTGCAGCCAGAACTAATGATGACAAAAATCGAAAAGATTTTTTGTTATTTGATGCGATTCGCAAAAATGGAGGCAATTTTGATGAAACTAATTTTGTACTAGAACATTATCCTAATGCAGAAAAAAATGCTTATTATCGTTTAAAAAATCGCTTATTAGAGGAACTTAGTAAAAGCGTTTGGTTGTTTCATTTTGAAAAGCATGATTTTACGCACGAACTCTATTTTTTGTCTTCTGCAAAATTACACGCTTCTGCAAAACAATCCAATTTATGTTTGTATTATTTGAAGAAAGCGGAAAAAATGGCACTCAAAAGCGAAAATTTCGAAGTCTTAGACCTTATATATAGCCTTTATATTCAACTTGCAAGTGAATTGCCAACGCTTAACCCCGAACCTTACCTTCAGTTACGAGTAGAAAATCGCAGGCGAAAAGATATTTTAGATGAGCTAGATGATTTACTAGCGAACATGATGTATCAAATTAGAACCTCCTTGAACCTCTTGCAAAATGAAGTTTTTTTGCGACAACTTTCGGATAAACTCAAGAACTTTGAAGCGAATGTGATTATTGCAGAAAGTATTCGCCTACAATTCAAATTGTATGATGTAAACATTCGCTTTTTGCTTCAACATCGAGATTATGAACAAATGGAAGGATATTTGAAAACGGTGTATGCTCGATTTACAGAGGCAGATTATTTTGGCGAGATTTATAAAGAAATGGAATTACAAATGTTGACCTATTTGTGTAACACGCTGTATTTCAATCGGAAATATCACGAATCTTTGGCGTTTGCCGAAGTTTTGCATCAAAAAATGTTAAAAGTGGAAGGGGCTTTGTACGAAAAATATGAAATTTTTTACTTAAATACCTTAGTAAACAATTATCATGTGATTGACAAGGACAAGGCTTTGTTATTATTAACTGAAATTAAGCAAAATTTATCAAAGAAAAAACCCCCTTTTAACATTATTTTTATTTATTTGTACCTTGCAGGTTTGTATTTAGACAAAAAACAGTATCGAAAAACATTGCGAAATTTGCAAGAATTGTATTCGCTAGAGGAATATAAAAGTACAGATGTGAGCTTTAAATTATGCTTAGAGTTGCTACACTTAATTACTTATTTTGAAATGCAAGAATATGATTTATGTGAAAAATACGTAATTCGGGTACAAAAAGAATATCACGACTTGTTTTTAAAGCCTGATTTTCAGCGAGATAAGCTATTTTTAGAATTGATATTAAAAATTTCTAAGGTTTATCTTCGAAGAGATGAAAAAGCGGCGAACCAAGAAATCGAAAAATGGTGTAACATTTATTTTGAAGAACAAAAGCAATATCCTCCCTCTATTTCTCAAGAGGTTTTTGATTATGAGCATCATTTAAAACGGGCAATGAAATTATAGGTTATAACTCATAATTTTCCAACACTTTTTCAAATTGAGGTTTGTAACTTTCGCCAATTGGCAAACGTTGATTGTTGATTATCACGCTGTTACCTTCTACAATTTGGATATGTTCAATGGAAATGATATAAGATTTATGAATCCTGACAAACAAATGTGGTGGCAATTGTGCTTCGACTTCGCCCATTTTTTCCAAAACCGTAAGCATTTTGTTTTTTAAGACCACGCGAATGTAATTTCCGCAACCTTCAAAATAATAAATGTCTTGAAAATCAGTCTTATATAATTTTTTATCAGCCTTCAAAAATAAAAAAGTAGCAGGCGGGTTAGGTTCTATTTTTGCTTCGTTTTTAGGCTCAACTTGTTGCTTTTCAAGCACTTTATCTATTGCTTGAAAAAAACGCTCATAACTAATGGGTTTTAACAAATAATCTATCACGCCAAACTCATAACTTTGTAAAGCGTATTCTGAATAGGCGGTTGTCAAAATGACTTTAGGCGGATTTTTGAGCGTTTTTAGCAACTCCAATCCTGTCATTTCGGGCATATCAATGTCCAAGAAAATGAGGTCAATCGCTTCTTTTCGCAAGAGATTCATTGCCTCAAAAGCCGAGTTACAACTTTGCACCAAAGTCAAGGCATCTGTCAGCGAAACATACTTTTCCAAAACCTTTTGAGCCAAAGGTTCATCATCTATAATTAAGCACCTAAGCGTTGAATCTTTCATGTTTTTTATGGTTTAACCCTTACCAGGTTTAAACGCAAAGGTAAAGTCTTTTTTTTGAAGAAGGAAAATTTTTTATGTGAAAAGGTTTTTTTGTGTGATGAACGGGGCGGGAAGGAGGGGGAAAAAGGAATGCCATTTTCTGCAAAATGACATTCCTAAAAAATGGGAGGAATTTTAGCCTACTTCACCCTATTTTTCTCCGTATCTACCGCGCCGCTATTTCTTGCTGCGAGTGTTTGCCCTTTATTAAAGCGATAACTAAAAGAAAGGGTAACGACACGCGTATCTAAATAACTTTTCCAATTTGCGGTGGATTGATACAAGCCTTTGATGTCGCCGCCGGGTTGAAGCGTATAGAAAATGTCATTAAAACTCAACTTAACGGTAGCTTTGTTCTTCATAATTTTCTTTGCCACAGCTCCGCGCATATTCCACACAGGAATCAATACAAATTGTCCCGTTGCGATGCTCGATTGGTAATTTCCGCTTAACTCTGCGCTCCAGGTTTTGGCAAATTGAAACTGATTCGTAGGCATAAAGTAGAGATAGGTTCCCACATTTTTTAAGGTTTGGTTGTATAAAATGGCATCAAAACGGTTGTGCATCACTTCGGTATAAAGCTGCAACGTCCACCATTTTGTTATCGGAATCGCGCCATTCACCGAAATTCCATAAGAAATTTGTCGCCCAATATTTCCCGGACGACTGTAAAAAATATTGGTACTCTGCTCAATCGTTTCATTTATCACATTTTTAAGACCGCTAAAAGACAAAGTCGTGGTAAAAGCATTGTTAAAAGTATGTGCCAACTCAAAATTATCAGAAAAAGTAGGCTGCAAAAAGGGATTCCCTGCATACAAAGTAAATCTGTCCAAAGGATAGGTAAAGGGGTTCATATCTTGGTAATTTGGGCGGTCAATTCTGCGACCATACGAAAAACTCAACTGATGTTTACTGGCACTGTCCAATTTGTATAATAAGAAAACCGTAGGGAAAAGGCTATTGTAATTCCTTGTAAATGAGGAGTCTTTGCGCACATCATTGCCTAATTGATTGCCTACAATTGCCGTATTTTCATAACGCAAACCTGTTTGAAAGGAGAATTTTTTTCTTTCCAAACTGTAATTTACATAAGCGGCATTTACGTTTTCTTTGTATTTAAAGTGATTAGAAAAATCGTTATTAACGGTCAAAACACCGTCCGTTTCATCAAAGAAATTGGCGATATTATCCGTAGTTACCAAGCTACTTTTCGCGCCTGCTTCCATTCTGCCTCCTTTTTTTAAGGGGTGAACATAATCCAATTTCGCACTTTTAATGTCAATGGTGGCGGGCAAATCACTTATCAAATTGCTGCGATTCACAAAGGTGTAATCGGGCAAGTAAGTATTACTCAATAAAGATTGATTGAGTTCGGAGCCATAACGCAAATAATCCACGTTTGCAGAGAGTTCTTTGCCTGTTGTGTCTAATTTGTAGGCATAATTGAGGTTAGCACTTCCATTCAAAAAATCTCGTTTTGAGGGACTAATTGCCTGCACCCAATTTTGTAACACTTCCCCACCATTTCTCAACTGTGCCCAGTTATTGGTATGTTCTTTTTCAATGTTGTTAAATCCACTTAACACAATGCCAAAAGTGTTTTTGTCATTAATATAATAATCCATTCCCAAGCGAAGGTTGGCATTCGAAAATTCTTTTTTGATAAAAGTATTTTGGCTAAATGCCGAATTTAGCTCCCCCGTAGCAGAAAAATAACGGCGGTTAATGGTCAAATCTTGGTAGGAATTGTTGATGTTATAGCTTGCATTGCTAAAAAAATTCACCTTATTAATACGGTAATTAAAATTCGCGCTGTTGTTACTTCTTGCATAAAATCCCTGTCCATAACTCAGATTTACGCCTCCATTAAAGCCTTCTGTTTTCGTTTTTTTCATCCGCAGGTTAATAATTCCTGCATTGCCTGCCGCATCATATTTCGCAGGGGGATTGGTCATAATTTCAATGCTTGCCAAAGAACTGGAAGGTAAAGAACGCAAATAATTGGCAAGGTCAGCCTCGCTTAAATAAGTCGGTTTGTCATCAACATAGACCAGAACACCTTGCTTTCCTTTTAAACTAATATTTCCATTCAAATCTACTTGAATCCCTGGCGATTTTTCTAAGACATCAAGCGCGGTAGTGCCAGCATTGGTTAATAAAGCCTCTGGATTTACCACCATGCGGTCAATTTTTTTCTCCACAAAGGGCACTTTTGCCGCAATCACTACCTCTTTTAATACCGTTCCCTCTGAAGGAATTAAAGCAATCGTAGGAAGTATTTTTTCTTTGTTTTCTCCATTTAACACAATGCTTTCGCTAAGGTAAGGTTGGAAATTGAGGTGACTTGCAGACAAAAAATAAGAAGAAATGGCAAGTTTCGTAAACTCAAATTTGCCATCGCTTTCCGTCAAAACAGCCTTTATTAAAGCCGAATCTTTTTGCTGAAATAAGGACACAACCACACCTTCAATTGCAGTTTTGTTGGCATCTTTGAGCTGCCCGCGAATCGTTCCTTCATTTTGGGCAATCAGTAAAGAAGAACAACTTAGAAATAATACAGTAGTCAATAATAAAATTCTTTTTTTCATTTTTGGTGACATTAATATATGTGTGAGAATGAGTGAGTCATCGTGCTACTAAAATTGGGTAGTGGCATAAATGTAATGCT
>JBJXHA010000680.1:0-3286 GCA_046160275.1 Bacteroidia bacterium
CGCATTAATCGTTAATTGGTTAATCGCTTCAGGGCTAATGCTTTTGATGCTGTGTTTTTGCCCATTTAGCACATAAAACTCCCCCAATTCCCATCGAATTGCCATTGCTTTCATCACGGCATTTCCGCCGTAGTCATCTAATTCCCATTTAATAATGAGATTCTTAATCATCGCACCATTTTGCCCTCTACCTGGACTCCAATGCGCAACCGTGTCCATGCCGCTATATTTGGTAGCAAAGGACAAAAAAGGTAAAAAAATGAAGAGAAAAAGTAACGTTTTTTTCATCGTATTTGAGTGGTTAAGAAATGAATGAAATTAAAAAGTAGAATACTTGTAAAACCTGTTAAGGTATTTAATCAAATTTTTTACCACAAACGAGCAGTTTTCTAAAACTGTGTTTGCTTTTTTCGTATTCGTGTAAAAAATAAAAAGTAAGCTTGTTTCAAAAGTACGATAATTCTGAGAAAACAAAAAAAACCTACCTAGAATGCCTAAAAGATTGAGCTGATTGAAAGCGTTTTCAGTATTTAACATTTGTAAGATGCCTATGGTTTTCTAATAACAAGGTTTTATTTTTGCGTTTCTGTACCTTAAATTTGGTTGCATATCTAAGTAAGAAACTAAAAATCAATTAGTTGAACTTTGTTTTTTGCATTACCTTTTAAGTATTAGCATCAAGGGTATTTTTAATATACGATCAAAGTCAAAAAAATTATCTAGGGCTTGAATATTTAACACATGTTATCTATGTTTCGCTATTTTGTTGTTGAGGAAAAAGTAATTAAACATTCATAATATAAATAAATCCATGTTAAAAAAAATTCATCCCCAAAAAATACCTTATTTTAATGAGTTATTTAAAAAAATATTCAAAAAAACAGTCTTCCTTTTTATAATATAAATAGCTAAAGAACAGTGTTTTATGGCAGGAAGGTGTCTTATTTGTAATATTATCGTATTATATTTTTTTATAAATAAATTCGATAGATATAATTTTATTTAAAAAATGACACAAAACTATTTTTCTTGAATTACGAAAATAGTGAAAAAAATGATTTTATAAATTTAAAATAAATTTGGAAATGATAAAAACATTGTAGAACTTTGCACTATAAATTAAGACTTTGAGGCAATCAATTATAAGAATCCTCTTCACATTTCATAATTATTATCATTTGCGGTTGCCATTTTGACGCAAACAACTACTCTATATCTATAATAGGGGATATTTGCAGAAATTTTTCGCCGCTTTATGTATAATTATAAATTCAACCTAAATAAAATATTTTTCACTCTTTAATTAATCATTAAAACGTATGATGATGAAGTACACTAACCTTCAAACATTGGTTTTCGGTGCATTAACATTGGCTGCAATGCCTATGTTGGCGCAAGACGGAAACGAGTATCCACCAAATGCAATACCTGGTAAATGTTATGCAAAATGTATCATCCCTGATGAATACAAAACCGTAACAGAGCAAGTATTGGTAAAAGAGGCAAGCGCAAAACAACAAGTAATTCCTGCTGAGTTTGGAAATGTAACAGAGCAAATGCTTGTGAAACCAGAAGCAAAACGTTTAGTACCTGTAGCCCCTGTGTATGAAACAGTTACTGAGCAAATTTTGGTAAAAGAAGCAGGTTCTCGTTTGGAAGTAACTCCTCCTGTATTTGAAACTGTAACAGAGCAAGTGCTTGACCAAGCGGAATATGTAAGAAAAAGTACAGTTCCTCCTGTGTATGAGACCGTTACAGAAAGACTTATGGTAGCTGAGGCTTCTACTCGTTGGGAAAAAGGGAAAAAAGACCCTAACTGTTTGTCTGCAAATCCTGATGATTGCCGCGTAATGTGTTTGGTTGAAGTACCTGCACAATACAAAACGGTAACAAAACAAGTTATCAAAACGCCAGCACAAACACTTGAAGAAAGAGTACCTGCTGTTTACAAAACAGTAACTCGTCAAGTATTGAAAGTGCCTGCTCAAACGCGTGAAATTCCTATTCCTGCGGAATACAAAACGGTAACTAAACAAATGTTGAGACAACCAGCAACTACTCGTGAAGAGGCAATTCCTGCGGAATATAAAACAATCTCTAAGCGTGTAGAAACTAAACCACCACAAGTAGTTGAAATTCCTATCGCTGCTGAATATGCAACTGTTACTAAAACAGTAAAAGTTCGTGAAGGCGGTATGTCTGAGTGGAAAGAAGTTGTGTGCGAAAACAAAGGTGATTATGGTGCAAAAGTAATCCAAGTTCAAAACGCACTTCGTGGAAAAGGATATGATCCAGGTCCAACAGATAACGTATTAGGTCCATTGACTCGTGCTGCATTAATCAAATTCCAAAAAGACAACAACCTTCCACAAGGTCGTTTGGATTATGAAACAATGAAAGCATTAGGTATTCCTATGAACTAATTTCATTGTGCCAAATATTCTAAAAAACCGAATAGAACATCATGTTCTGTTCGGTTTTTTGCATTTTCAGCCTTTAATCTTTCGTGTCAAACTCTTCGCCCGCCCATTTATCTGCAGCAGTTAACGCTTCATCTAAGTCATCTTCTTCACTTTCGTAGCGTGTTCCACCCTCGTCTATTAGGCGAACCCAAGAATCGGAGTGTTCATCTGTACCTATCTCTATTACCCCTAAATTTTCGATATACCAAAATAGGTTGGGGTAATTTTGGGAAAATGTTGTTGTTTTTGCCATATTTGATTGTTGTTGTTAAATAAGAATTTTGTATCCGTTTCCACCTTGGTAGTGGCATAAATGTAATGCTGTACGGTCTGTTTTAGCTGCCCGATAACTTGCAAAAACTTCGTTTTTGCGCTTTTGCGGCAGCTAAAGCAGCCGCTACAGGTTTTAGTTAGCATTACATTTGAAGGACTACCTCCACCTTTATGGTGAAATTACTTTCTGCAAAAATACGAAAACAAAGTAAAAAGGACAACATTCTAATGTTAATTCACAAAACCGCCTTTCAAGTTTATAGAAACTCAAAAGGCGATATTATTTTAAATTGTCGTTTTAAAACTTAGTTTCTCAACGGTTTACCTGTTTTTAAGGTATGTGCGATACGCTCCATTGTTTTTGCTTCGCCCAATAAAGACATAAATGCCTCTCTTTCAAGGTCTAACAAATAAGTTTCAGAAACATAATTCGCGCCAGAAAGGTCGCCACCACACATTACATAAGCTGCTTTTTTAGCAATTTTCATGTCATGCTCAGAAGCGTATTTGGCATTATACATTCCATAAATCCCTGCATATAAGCTAGATAG
>JBJXHA010000681.1:0-5426 GCA_046160275.1 Bacteroidia bacterium
CTTCTATCCAAAACTCAATTCTGCGGAAAACCATCTCCATAAAGATGGTTTGAGGGCAAACCCAACCGCAAAATAATCGCCCAAAAGCTACCGTAAAGACAATGACAAAGAGTATGGTTATCAACATTCCTAATCCAAACAGAAAGAAATCTTGGGGGGCAAAAATAAACCCAAAAAGAATAAACTTCCCTTCTATGATGTTAAAGAGGAACAAAGGATGCCCGTTATGTTTGATAAAAGGCAAACCAAATAAAACTATCAAGTAAAGAACGGTAAGCAAAGAACGCGCTTGATAGTATTTTCCTACTACTTGATAGGCATATATCCACACTCTTTCCC
This sequence comes from Bacteroidia bacterium, assembly GCA_046160275.1. Classification (GTDB taxonomy): domain Bacteria; phylum Bacteroidota; class Bacteroidia; order J057; family J057; genus JBJXHA01. The sequence goes on from JBJXHA010000681.1 coordinate 340, forward strand.
CTTGTTTGCTAATCGTTGATACTCTATCCCGAAACGATTCGCCTTGTTCATATTTTTTCTCCGCCATAATACAGTATATATGTTTTTTGGGATAGTTCTAAGTTGTATAAACTGTGGCAACTAAAGCAGTTTCTACATTATAAGCCATATTAATAGGGTCATAGAAAGTGAAAACAAAAAATAAGGTTTTTCAATAGTTGCAAGCCTTCATTGGATACTCGTTTCACCCTAGTTGTACTTGGCTAGTATTTGTTTGTTATTCCACTAAAGTTTTTATCTCTTTATTCTTTTGCTGTGTTTATTTTTCAAAAAAAAGGGTAATTCACAGCCATAAAGGTTATATCACATTATCACCTGATTAAAGCACACTACGTAAAAATCGAATATATTCGGTTCTTAGTTTTGTAAAATAATTCTCGAAGCCAGTAACGGCCTCTCTTAGTTCCACATTGTCCGTAATTTTTCTATGGTCTGTTGCCACAGGATTCTCTTTTACACTAGAAAGAATGATATTTTCTTCTTTTGCAATGAGATGAACTAAATCCGAAATATTTTTTTCTTGAATTATGAATTGGTTTTGATAGTGTTCCACTTGCTTCATTACCTCTACTTTTGTATTAGCACGCGCAACATCATCTAATCTTTCGCCATATCCTTTCAATGCATGTTTATAAAAATCTAAAGCTATCAACCATTCTTGATGGTCATGATGCAAGTCTGTTAAATAAATACCATTTTGTTTCATAAGAAATTGTAATATAATGGAGAATGAAAAATTGAGAATGAAAAATTGAGAATGAAAAATTGTGTTTTTTATTATCTTGATTATTAACAAGTTATCTTTTGCTGCCCTTGTTGGTAGGGTTATAATCTACCAACGAGGGTAGGAAAAGCAAAAATTTGTTATTTCTTCGTAGAATCTTGCTCAGCAGCAGCAGTTTCTGTATAAAGTTCGCCTTGAGGATCTTTCTTTACCGCAGGGTTAGAACCTTTCATTGATTTTACATAACTGGCAATCTGCGCAATCTGTCCACCTGAAAAATTATCTTTCCATGCAATCATACCCTTACTTGTTACACCATATTTAATGGTCTTGAAAATGTCTTTGATGTCACCACCATTTAACCAATATTCATCAGTTAAATTAGGACCAGAACCTGGATTGCCATTTACCATTCCGCTTCCGTCTGCACCATGACAAGTAACACAAGTATTAGCAGTGAAAAGTTTTTTACCCGCAGCAAGGTCAGAAGCAGAAGTAAGCACTGTTACATTTGTTTCATCAACAGCGTTTGCCATTTTTTTAAGATATGCATTTTTTTGTGCCTCTCCTTCTGCTACTTCAATCTTAAATTCCTCATCGGACAAAGGTGCAGAATAAGTTACATGATACCTCCACAAATAAACTGCTGCAAACAAAATAGAAAGGTAGAAGCTATACACCCACCAAGGCGGCAAACTATTATCCAACTCTCTGATGCCATCGTATTCGTGTTCCATTTGAAGTTTGCCTTCCTCTTTCAAAGATTTTAAGGAGTTGAAACGTTCCCACCACGTTAATCTTTCTGTTTCAGCTTCGCCAAGGTTGGCACGAGATACATGATAAAAGCGGTTAAGGAATACCGTTACCATGCCACCGATGATAAAGATTTCGGTTAAGATAACTAGGATAAGCACCCAAAAAGCAATGTCAAATACAGCGATATTCCCTTTTATCATTTCCCCGATTTGACTAGCAGCATTGGAAACCGCTTCGGTAGAATCACTTGCCGCAGCCGCAGGAGCTTGGGCAGAAAGGAGGGAAAAAGTTCCCATAAAAGCTATCAATAAGGCGACAGTAGGTAACACGCTACCTGTATTGCTGGGTGTTTTTGCCTTGTTGCTATTGTTATCAGGAAAAATATCTCTTGCATAAACTGTTAAGCCAATGAGCGATAAAATCACAAATAACAAGACAAATGCAATTATACCTAGCATAAAAAGTACTTGTTGTTGAGAAACGGAAACTGGCTCTCCTTGATAATTTTGGGCATACATTTGTTGTCCTATAAAAAGGAAGGTAGAAAGTAGCCCATATTTTATAATCAAATGTTTCATAAGAATCTGAAAATGAATGAGAAATAAATAAGTGAAAATGCGGTTGATGAATTATCCCTTACTTGTGTATTAATAATTAACACTACCTGTTCCATCTTGCATAGGAATCTCTTCTAATTGTTTCACTTTATTTTTGTCCATGCCAAGAATCCAAACTAACACGCCTAAGAAAAAGAAAGTGAAAATAAACAGTCCTATCATGGGATATACATCTACACCTGATATGCCTTTGAGATAATTAATGAATTTCATAAGATAAATAATGAAAAATGGAAAATTGAGAATGGAGAATTACATTAAGTACATTGTAAAGGAAAAATTCTTATATTTTTGCGGGCTGGTCATGCTGTAAGCATCTTATCAAACTTAGCTTGAACACAATGGGTGAAAAGATGCTTACAGCATGACAACCAGGAGAAATGCAATAAAACTTAATTTACAGTGTATTAAATACTTTAGTACTTATCATTTATCATTTATTAGAAATGTCTTTGCCTAAGCGTTGCAAGTAAGCGATGAGTGCCACAATTTCCATGTCTTTGCTGGTTTGTAGTTTCTCTTTTTTCAAACCTTCCACAATCTTTTCGGCTTGTGCGTTTAGGTCTTTGTTTGCTTCTTTTTCATATCCTGCGGGATATGGCACCCCTAGTTTTCTCATTGCCTTAATCATTGCTTCTGTATTTTGGAGGTTGAGTTGATTCTCAAACAACCAAGGATAAGTAGGCATAATAGAACCTGATGACATCAAATTTGGGTCTAGCATGTGGTTATAGTGCCAAGAGTCGCTATATTTTCCACCAATTCTTGCCAAATCAGGACCTGTACGTTTAGAACCCCATTGAAAAGGATGGTCATAAACAAATTCCCCTGCTTTAGAATATTCTCCATAACGCGCTACTTCATCGCGGAAAGGGCGTATCATTTGGGAATGGCAAACATAACAACCTTCTCTTACATATAAGTCACGTCCATGTAGTTCAAGCGGGGTATATGGTTTTACACTGGCAATTGTAGGAATATTTGATTTTACCATGAAAGTAGGTACTAATTCTAAAACTCCCCCAATTGCTACGGCTACTAAACTGAATACCAACATTTGAATAGGTCTTCTTTCAATCCATCTGTGCCAATGTTCGTTAGCGTGAACTGCTTGTGTAGCTGGTAAAGGCATGGCTTCTGCAGGTTCGTCTGCTAACAAGTCGCCGCTTCTTACCGTCATGTATAAGTTATAGAACATCAACAATACCCCAACAATATAAACCGCTCCTCCTAATGCACGCACAAGGTACATATTTAAGATGTGGGTAACTGTTTCCAAAAATTGATATTGCAACTGACCTTCTGGCGTAAATTGTTTCCACATCATACTTTGTGTCCAACCTGCCCAATACATCGGAACGGCATAGAAAAGAATTGCCAACGTTCCTAACCAAAAATGTGCGTTTGCAAGCGATTCAGAGTAGAGTTTTGTGCGGAAAATGCGCGGAAGCAACCAATAAAGGATCCCAAAAGTAAGGAAACCGTTCCAGCCCAATGCCCCCACGTGAACGTGTGCAATTGTCCAGTCTGTATAGTGACTAATCGCATTTACATTTTTAAGGGAAAGTAAAGGACCTTCAAAAGTTGCCATACCATAAGCCGTTAAAGCTACGATGGAAAATTTCAATACAGGTTCCTCTCTCACTTTGTCCCAAGCACCTCTTAGCGTAAACAAACCGTTAATCATACCACCCCAAGAAGGGATAATCAACATCACTGAGAATACTGTTCCTAAAGATTGCGCCCAGTCAGGTAATGCAGTGTATAATAAATGGTGAGGACCCGCCCAAATATATAAGAAGATTAATGCCCAAAAGTGAATTACCGACAAACGATATGAGTAAACAGGACGATTGGCAGCTTTAGGTAAGAAATAATACATCAAACCCAAATAAGGCGTAGTAAGGAAAAAGGCAACCGCATTGTGTCCATACCACCATTGCACTAAAGCATCTTGTACGCCTGCATAAATCGAATAACTTTTGGTAAGCGAAATCGGTAAAGCAAGAGAATTGACAATGTGAAGCATCGCAACCGTTACCCAAGTAGCGATATAGAACCATATTGCTACGTAAAGGTGGCTTTCTCGGCGTTTTAAAATCGTACCAAACATATTGATACCAAAAACAACCCAAATCAAGGTAATAGCAATGTCAATTGGCCACTCTAATTCTGCATATTCTTTTGAGGTTGTGATACCAGAGAAAAGTGTCAAAGCTGCCCCTACAATAATCAACTGCCAGCCCCAAAAGTGGATATTACTGAGCGTATCGTTAAACATTCTGGCTTTACACAGCCTTTGTAAAGAATAATACACCCCCATAAAAATACCATTTCCAACAAAGGCAAAAATCACGGCATTTGTATGAACAGGTCTCATGCGACCAAAAGTAGTAGGCGCGAAGCCTAAATTTAAGGAGGGGAACACCAGCTCTAAGGCTGCATACAGTCCCGCTAACATTCCAATTAATCCCCAAAAGGCAGATGCGTAGGCAAATGACCTGACGATTCGATTGTCGTAATAAAAGCGTTCCATCATATATTTTTCAAATGAATAGTGATAATTTTAGGTGTACAAGTCCCAGTGCTTAAAGTTTTCTTTAAGCAGTAATTGTGTTGAAACTTGACTGATTTTCCTTTTTTGCGCTGACGATAGCTTTACTTTTTCTTGGCTAAGTTCTCGTCTTTTGCAAGGTGATTTTCTATCAAAATGCGTGTTGCGGGGGAGTCTATGTCGTCATATTGACCATTTTTTACGCTCCATAAATAAGCAGCTAAAAAACCTCCTGCCACCGTAACGCTTGCGATTAATAAGACAATAATGACACTCATTTTTTCCTTTTATTTGATATTACAAAGGTAGTTGCTTGCCTCTCGCTTTACTATGATTGATTTCACGCTAAAACATGATTTTTATCATGTTTTTAGCTTATAATGTTCAGCCTTAGTGC
>JBJXHA010000682.1:0-6581 GCA_046160275.1 Bacteroidia bacterium
CGCGTGTATTTGAAATCGTAGCCCCAAGTCCAGGATAAGCCTCTGGCGGATTCATCCAGTTAAAGGTAGCCGTGTAAGTTCCTGTTCCGTTAATCCAATCTGTCCATTTATAATTTTTGAGTGGAAGGTTGTATTGCAGGTTAATGTTGTGATTATAGCCAATCGTTCTACCTGAATAAATCATTTTGTCGAACTTCTGATTCAAAGAAGTATCTCTTCCAAAATGAATAAGATTGTCAAACAAAGGTGCAACAGAATCCTTTTGCGCTTGGGTAGCATCTCTCCAATACCCTTTTACTTCATCTACCCTCGCTTGATTGGAGGCATTAAAATTCAACTTCAAATTTTTGGTCAAATCCCAAGCCATCGTATAATTACGCGACAAGACGAAGTTTTTGGTATAAACAGGGTCGCTTTCTCCGCTAAAAGGGGTGGAGCGTAGTTTGTTCTCGGTAAATTGGCGGTCTCCTAATAAACTGATAGACACCTGATTAGGTAAAGGCGAAAAGTTAAAATCCGAGATAGGGTTTTTCTTTTTCCACTTTTTGAACGGCTGAATGTTCGGGCTTTTGATGCTATAACGATAATTCAAGCCGCCTTTATGATTAGAAGCGTAGCGCGTTTCTGTCAAATAATTATGCCCATATTGCTCGGAAAAGGCAAAGCTCGCATCAAAGTTAGAAATGTCCCAAGGCAAAGATTTTTTGCTCGTGCCTGTTTTGTTTTTCTTCACATTCATCAAAGAAATGCCTTTGTTACGGGTATAATCCAAAATTTCAAACAAAGCCTGATCTTTTTCTGCGCGCGTCATGTTCTTTGTCAAATCTTTGGTTTTTACGTCTGCCTCACGTGGGTCAAATACAGGATTTCTGAATTGCTCGTCATAATTAATGTGGACAGGTAAATTGATACCCCATTTTTGTGGGAAAAATTTGCCTATCGAAAAATCCCCTGCAAGGGTATAACGCAAATTATCCTCCCTGCCTTTTTGACTTAACTTTTGCTCTAAGGGTCCAAAACCTGCTTGGCGATATTGCAAAGAAGCCTGAATCATGCCAATATCTGCGAGGGTGATATTCACATTGGCATTTGCCGCCCAAGAAGATTCTTGGTCAAAGTCAGTTAAGCGCAATTCGTTTAGCCAAACCTCAAGGCAAACATCTCCTTGCGTAGGTCCATGTGGATTTCTGACCCCAATAAAAACCGAGCGTACATCACTTAATTTTGCCGTTCCTTTCACATAAATTTTATGCCCTGCGGGTAAACCTGCGGTATAAGTAAATCTATCACCAAAGCTAAAATTTGCGTCATTTCTGGCTTGTTTTGCTTCTGTTAAGCGAATTAAAGCAAAGTCAATGGCATTCGCCCAGATGTTAGATTCCTCTTGCCCAAGTGCGGGGTCAGAAGGTTTTAAGGGCATTTCATATTCATAATAATTGTAATCATTGTCCAAGCCTAAACGCACAAAAATGCTGGCATCACCCGTTTGATTAAAATTACCATCAACCCCATTCACCGCTTCTGCATGAACCCACATTCTTAGGTTTTTGTAGTTACGCAAATCCTGCACAACATTTTTAAAAACCCCTTGACTTTCGCCATCTTTCAATCCGCATAATCTCAAAGACAAAGAACGCTCGTCCATCAACAAGTTTTGAGAAGTATTGCCATTGATACCTTGACGCAAAATACCCGGAGGCATTTGATAATTAAAAGGCTCTTTTTTAGAATTGTCTTGCAAAGAAACGCTTCCTACATCCATCACAGAAAAAGGCGGCTCTGGAGCTTGTCCCGAAGGAAAAGGTGGGTCAAAATTGGGACCTACATATCTGCGCCATTGGGTAGAAACAAGTTGCAAGTCGGTAATCCTAACAATTGCCTCTTGTTGAAAGCCCGTCATATACATCCGCATAAAGTTAATGACTTTAAAGTTCGGAATGTTATTGACAGCTTTTCCCGATTTAATCGGAATCCGCACTTGAAACCAAGTTACTGTATCTTGAGGATTGCCTCTTTGGTCACGAATAATGGTCGTAACACTATCTATAATATAATTTTGTCCAGGAATAAGGGCGGTTTTATTCAAATCTAAACGATATTCGAAGTATTCTTCCCATGTATTGGGCGTACCATTACGGTTCAAATCTTCCATATCAGGGTAAGGTGTACCTTGCAAGGTTAAGCCATTGGAAGTTGTTTCGCCCAATTTAGAATTCCCCTCTGTGCCATAAGCCGTTTTAAATCTTTGCAAAATGGAAATTTGTTGGTCGCCATTTGCCAAATGATGCGTATAATTATCTGTACTTGGGTCGGCACTCATTTCCGTATAAATAGCAGAAGAAGTTCCAAAATTTTGCGCAATTTTATCCAAATAAGGTTGGAAATATTGACGCTCCAACTGATCTCTCATTCCATCTAAACCTACATCTTGGTATTGACGGTCATCTGCGCCATTGCTAAAGCTATTAGAAGGTGGAATTGTATTAGGTACACGCGCCCAATCTGTTACAGTTACTTCGTCAGCTGAATCATTCAAAGGAAGTGCATTTTCAAAACTTTGTAGATTATCAGGCAATACATCTTCGCTAATGTTTCCGATGTTTAAATACATTTGCCCACCTGTATGACTTGCAAAACCGTCCATAAAAGGATCCATCATCCAAAACTCAATAAACTCCACATTTGCCGCCTCAAAATCCGTATTCATCTTAATGTCTGCCATGACACCTGCCCAGTTTTCTTCGGGAAACAAGAACCTCCCATCAGCGCCCACTTTTCCTATGTCGTATTGGTAATTGTAACTCCCTCTTTCGGCAGGAAAATAATGCAAATCCAGTGTACTTTGGAAACCACTTCCCACAGGAATCGTAGCCGTAGGGAAAATTTCAGTGGGTGAAACTGGGCGCGTATATGAATAAGTTCTGTCAGCTGGCACAATGTTTACCACATCGTTGTTATAAATTTGAGGGTCAATTCGATACCAAGCTAATTTTGCGCGTGAAAAGTTTTTGGCGTTTTTATCCGTAAAATTGACGGAAGGATCATACAGGCGCGTATCGGGTTGATAGCGAGGGAAGGAAGCAAGTTTCCAGTTTGCGGGACCTGTGAGGTCATAAGGTTGCTTTGCTGCTTCAAAGTCATCAAGGTAGATGATTCCATTTTCGCCATTTGCTTTTAATTGGCGGGGTTGTCCTGGAATAAAGTGCGCAAGTTCTCCCGAAAAAGTGATATTTGAAGGCGCTTTGGTACTAATGAAAGGCAATTTGTCAATCATTTTGGTTAAAAATTTCGACTCTCTTTGCCCATTCAAATCAATTCCCCAAATCGTATTGCTCAAAGGCTCATCGCCTAAGGTTACTTTAAAAGTAGTGGGTCTTTCATTCAAATGCATCATTGCCGCCCCAATTTTGATGTTGTCCGTCAAATTCATTTCGGCACGTAAACCTGCTAAAGTTCTCGTTTGCATTTGATACATTTGTTGCTGCTCCACATCAACTTTGATGTCCTGCCCTGGAGCCATGTAAGCAGGATTTTTAATAATTACTTTCCCTGCCGCAGCATCTACCTCATAATCCGTACCTTGTGTAAGTCGCACGCCATTCGCAGTAACAGTAACGCTTTGCGGCGAAACATTGAAGGAGTTTAGCGGAATTTCTGAATTATTCGCCCCTTGATACGTTCCTTCAATGGTATATTTATTCAACTGGTTGTGTAGCGTAATCGCATCTTGATAGGTCATATCATACAAAGGTTGATAGACATACCGTGCCGAATCATCGGAGTTTTTGATTTGTTTTGCCAAATGATTCCCAAACGGCTCTAAGACAGGAAACATAATGTAACCTTTGTCCGAAAGAATGGTCAAGCCTTCGATGTAGTCAAACAAGTTATCAGGCGTAGGAGCTGTATTGTTTGTGAGTTGGTCAATATTTGTTACTTGAATCAAGGGGCGATTAGCTACGGCACTTGTAGGCAAAAAGGCAAGTTTTCCTTGTTTCCCTGACTCATACATGATTTGCAATTTGAAATTATTGGAACTCAAACCGTAGGCAATGCTGTAAATGTTTTTCATCATCAAATCCCACACAGGATAACGTTTGCCATTGTAGGTAGGACGAAACTGCGAAGGACGCAACATTTTTAAAAACAAAGGATTGTTGTTGTTGGCATTCGAAGGAATATCATTTGAAAACTCCCCTACTTGATAAGGTTTGCCATCAATCGTATAACTAAATGACACAAATAGTACATCATCAGATTGCAAAGGAGAATTAAGAGAAATATAGCCTAACTGCCCTTGCAAAGTATAGTCTTTTGTTTCTTGCAATTTTCGCAAATTCACCATTTGAAAATCCACGCCATTGGTCATGCCCATGCCCTCCAAGATAGGAACAGATTGTCCATTGACACGAATGTTTGGGTCTGAAACCAAGCGGCTATACAAGTTATTGGCTTGTTTGTCGGGATAACGTTTGCTAGGATTTGCTTGTACTGCAGTTGTATTAAAAAGCACGCCATTGCCATTTGCTACAGGCAAATTATTTTCGCCCATATCAATAAAGCCAATAGCGGGACGCAAACCTGTGGTTTGATTTACGTTAGGATTACTCACCCACACTTCTACTTGATTGATACGAATGTCAGACTTGATTTGCGGCAAGCGAGAAAGTGCATCATCATATTTTGAACGGAAATAATGTGATAAAAAGAAGTGGCGGTTGGCATCGTAATCGGTAGCTGGTTTTCTGAAAGGGGTTTCAATCGCGCCACTTTTTACGTTAATCGTTTGTTTCTGACCACGTTGCAAAGAGCCTAAACCTGTAATATTAACAGGACCCAGCTTCAGTTCTGCTTTCAAACCAAACAAGTTTTGACTCCCTTGAATAAGCGAGTTACCTGTTTGCATACTAATATTTCCCGATGACAAACGCTGAATAATTTGGTCTTCGTCACCCGAATAGTCTAATTTTAGCAGGTTTTCAAAATCAAAGGTAGCCTTTGTATCTTGGTTGATGTTGAGCTTCATTTTGTTCCCAATTTGCCCATTTACCCCCACTTGAATTTGTTGGTCAAAGTCGAAGTAAGTGTTATTTTGCTGGCGAATACTCAAAATTGGGTTTTTATTTTTATTGGTATTAATTGCAAAATTAAGCGAAAACATTCCCGTAGGCTTAATTTCAATAGGTCCTCCCCCAAAAATATCATTCACCGCCCCCAAATCGAAGGTCGGAATTAAGCCTTTTTTGATTTCTTTGTTGTTTTGAAGAGAATATTCTTTGCTATTTTCGAACAATAATTTTTCGCGGCGATACTTAATGTAATCGTCAAACGAAATAAAAGAAGGAGGTTTTATATCCACTCCACCTACGCGCTCAAAAATATAGTAGCCCTTGCCATCTCCCGAAAGCTCATAAGTTACCACTACATTGGTAGGGTTAGGTGCAAACAAAGGCGATGGTGCCTGCGGATTATGCGTGGCATCACCTTGATGATTGTTCGGATTTTGGGGAGGAAGTGTGTCTGGCGGAGGAACTAACTTTTTGGTTAACAAAGGTTTATGAAATTTCTCCTCCTCATCTTCTTCGCATACACCTTGTACCGCAAGTACTTTTGCGGGGGGAGAAGGTAAATGTTTGTCGTCAGAGCTAAAATAGAACAAGGACAACAGCGCGGAAATCCACAAAGGAAGTTGAAAGGCACTCAAAGCTTTACGATGTTATTTAGTGTGTTTAGATGAGATAAAAATGTAAGATTTGGACTGCAAAGTTAATTGCAGTCATTCATTTTTGAAAATGTTTTTTTGCTTACATGTTTCATCTGATATGTATGTGAAATTACATGGTAAAGCTTTTTATCATAGGCAATGCTTCAACTGTTTTAAATGGTAAACGAATGAGGTAGCGAAATTAGAGAAAGTATTTGAGAAAAAAAAGGTAATTTTTTAGTAGGGTATTTTTTGGGGGAGGAATGAGGGGCTTTTTTATCTTTATTGGGTGGATTTTTCGTAGAAAAGAGTAAATTGTTTGGGTATTTCGGAGGTTATAGCCAAACCAAAAATCATGCGCAAAACAATTTTCCTTATTTTGCGCATGGCTGGCTCATTTTTTACGATTTCACAATTTTTCAGCAAATTAAACAAATCCATATTTGTGGGGAATGTCGGCTTCATGATTTTTTTGTTAAAAATGAATAATGAAAACTACTGAACTACCTGATATCTAACTAATAGCCAAACTTTGCCGTCTGCCATTTCTTTTCGAAGCATACCAATATGGGGAGCATGAAAAGATTTGAGTGGAATCATTGTTTGGATTGAAGATTGTTCGTGTAGGAAAAAAGTTTTTACAGCTTTGTACTCTTTTCCAAATAGTGAATAATTAGCATACATCGTATCATAAGTTGTGTGCCAATTTTTATCACCAAATTCAAGGGGGACTTCTTTTTGATTTTCATAATACATTCCTCCAAAGAAGACGGGATAGATGTCAGAATTAATATAAACTCGCTGCAATTTAGGGTGGTTACATTCTACAGCAAATGCTTGTTGAAAACTTTTTGCGTAGTGTGTACTATAAAAATAA
>JBJXHA010000683.1:0-2576 GCA_046160275.1 Bacteroidia bacterium
AGCAACGCTGGCAGGGAAACCCGCAGGAAATAGCAATATTAGCGTTGGGAGTTGTGGGATAAAATGGAAATGATTGCCTAAAAAGTTGGCTGTCTAAAAAGTTCGCAACTCTTCGAAGTGTTGCGAACTTTTTACGTAGAACATAATAAAAAAATCAATTATACTGAATGATATTTTTTGTAAATTCGCCTTTTTGGACAGCCCCCTTTTTAGATAAACTCATTAACTGCCACTTACCACTTTCAAGGTTTTTTGAACCTTTCTCACTTTATTTACCAATGCTGTTTTTTCTCTTGCCAAAATCGTAACGTGCCCCATTTTGCGGAAAGGTTTGGTAATTTTTTTGCCGTAAAAATGCGGATATACCCCACCAAAAGCAAGTGCCTCCTCTACTCCTTGATAAATTACCTCCCCAGAATGTCCTTCTTCCCCTAACAAATTGAGCATCGCGGCAGGCGTTAACAAGTCTGTATTTCCCAAAGGCAAATCCAAAATTGCGCGTAAATGTTGCTCATACTGAGAAGTTTCACAACATCTAATCGTGTGATGCCCTGAATTATGTGGGCGAGGAGCTAACTCATTTACCCATAATTTGCCATTCGTATCCCAAAACAATTCCACCGCAAGTAAACCCACATATTCCATTTTTTCGACAATTTTTTGTGCAATTTCGCGCGCTTCCGCCTCCACTTCTGCGGGAATTTCGGCAGGGGAAAACAAAAATTCCACCAAATTTGCCGTAGGATGAAAAGCCATTTCCACACTTGGAAAAGTTTGCATTTCGCCGCTTGGGTTACGCGCCACAATCACCGCTAATTCTTTTTGAATGGGTACAAGGTCTTCAATTAAGCCCACAGCATCAAAAGTTTTTTCAAAATCGGTAGCCGATTTTACCACTTGCACCCCTCGCCCATCGTAGCCGCCCGAAGCCAATTTATTCACAAAAGGAAGGCGATGCGCCTGTGCTTCTATCTCTTTACGATTGTTTACTAAGATAAAATCGGCAGTTGGAAGGTCATTTTCTTTCAGCCATTTCTTCTGCTCACATTTATTTTGAATCATTCGGATAACATTCACAGCAGGATACACTTTTTTCCCTTCCTTTTCTAAGGCTTCTAATGCCTCAGTATTTACATTTTCAATTTCAATGGTAATCACGTCTAAATCTTCCCCAAATTGATACACTGTATCAAAATCGGTGAGTGAGCCCACCACAAAATCATTTGCCAAATGCCGACAAGGAGCCTGAGAGTCAGGATCTAAGACGTGAATGTTCAAATTAAAATCAATGGCAGCCTGTAAGAGCATACGCCCCAATTGTCCGCCGCCTAGAATCCCTACGTTTAAGTTTCTGTAAAAATATTTCATGAAAAATCACTAAAAAACTTATCCTTCTTTTGTTTTACCCCAAGCCAAAATTGCATAAAAAATGGGGAACAAAAAGACTAAACCTAAGGTAAAGGCATCGCTTTTGCCAAAGCGTTTGGAAATTCCCATTGCCGTTGTAAAAATAAAAGGAATGTTTACAATCGGAATCAATAAAGCCAGCAAAGTCCAAGGGGATTTGCCTGCAATTCGTAGTAAGGGAAGAAAATTATAAATAGGAACAAGTGCTTTCCAACCTTCTTCTCCTCCTTTTTTAAATACCTTTGCCAAAATGACCGAACCTAAAATATAAGAAATCAAACCGCAAAGAATCAAAATCCCTAAAGTAAAGGGGTCAATTACTACTGCCTTAGCAGACTGATTTACAATAAGTTGACTGCTTGCTGCGGCTTGTAAGGCAGGCATCGTTCCCAAAAAAAGAGAGAGGAAAGAAACAGTGTATAATTTTTTTAGCATAATGATAGGAGATGAAATTGTATAACTATTATTGTTATTAAGCGTTCGGAACTTTCTCAAAAGGCTCCGAACGCTTAAATAATCGCCAAATTAAAAACATTTCCTTCGTTCTGCAAAATGATTTTTAGAGAAATTTCGCGAGTTACTTTTTAGGGGGAGGTTTTACCACGCCCATTGTTTTTTGTGGAATTGCGGGTTTTCCCATAATGACCTCTCCTTTTCCTCCTGGATTTAGGTTTGAGGGCTTTACGCAGGATTTTGCTGTTAAGGAAATACTTTGCAAAGTCGAAAAGTCCTCTTTTTGAACAGCATGGAAGGTTACCTCATGCGTTTGTGCGTTATCTTTAATTTCTAACATAATTTGCCGCCCCACATTTTTAGGCAAAGTCAGTTGAAAATAACCATTCGCATCTGTTTTTGTCTGTAATTGATAGGCTTTGCAATTCACTGTAACGTTTGCAAGCGGTTCACCTGTTTTTTTATCCCATACTTTTCCTTTTACGATTGGCACAGGAACTTCTCTCTCGTCAAGTATATTTTCTTCTTTTTTAGAATGTTCTGATACATATTCTTGTTGAATTGGTTCTCCCGTAACTGTATTTACTGTACAGGCAGACAAGCCAAAGAGCAACAAAGTTGCCGCTACAGAAGCTAATGCTTTTTGGTATTTTGCGTAAAAAGGCGAAGGAATTGCCTCAAAATGATAGTTCTTTTCAAGTTGATGCGAATGAAAA
>JBJXHA010000684.1:0-11416 GCA_046160275.1 Bacteroidia bacterium
ACTACTCTTTAATAAAATATTTCTTAGCCCAAAAAACAAGTCATACACTTGATTATTAACAATTTACATTTTAATACAAATTAAAAACAATTATATCATCATAATTATTTTTAAAAATAATTATACAATAATTTGCGTATATGAATTTTTATTCCGTACTTTGTTGTAAGAAAATAAGGACGTAATTGATGTAATAAAATTATAGAAACTGTCTTTTTTTTAAACCTGTCTAACCATTTAACGATCTTCCCCTTTATGAATCGTATTATTATTCTTAGTTTTTGGATTGTTTTATCTTTGTTTTTAACAAGTTGTATCGAAGAAGTGCCAAAAGGTCGGCAAACGATTTCGGCAGAAGCACGTACTTGGCAAGTTTATGAGTCTGCCGAAAAAGTAGTGTTCACAAATGAAGACGATGTAACAATGTCATTGCTTGCAGGTGAGCGCAAAAGCGTTTTTAATGATGTTACCCACTGTTTTGACGTGAATCAATTTCAAGAACAATGCGAAATTTATAGCATGGAATATGACCACGTATTGCTGAAAACTGTTGGTAGTCAGTTTGTTGTTACCTACGCGCTAGAAAAGCAAGTAAAAGAAGGAAAATTGTATGATTGTTTGGTTATAAACTTGCAGGAAAGAGATTTCCCTACTTTAAGAGGAAAATTCACTTTGGGGAAAGAAGTAACAGGCGAGGACAAAGGCGTAACTTTTTTACCTAGCATCGAATTACAGGGGAAAACTTTCCAATCTGTATATAAAATAGCAGATGAAGCCTTAGGGCAAGCTTTGTATCTTACTAAAGATCAAGGAATTATCGCATTTAATGCAAACGAAGAACTTTGGGTATTAAAATAAGAAATGTAACATAGTATAGAAAAGGATAGGCAAAAACGGTGAAGTTTTTGCCTATCCTTTTTTAATTTAGACGCAGTAAGCGCAAGCGTGGACGCTTGTAAATTTGCTTTTCAGAGGAGCGTCCGCGCTCGTAGGTTTGGGAGTTTTAAAAAAACTTCAAACTCTCTATTTTTCGCGTATATAGTTTAGTTTTTCTGCAAAAAAAGGTGCTTGCCATGAATATTTTTATTACATTTGTTTCTTCATTGTATAAAAGCATAATTTGGTTGTTGGCAATACCCAATGATACTTTTTTCATTCAAAAAATGTAGGGTAGCGTTCCCTTTTTAAATTTTATCGGATTTTTTGTAATAGGTGCTGCGTTTACTTTGGCATATTTACGGTTTTCATCCAAATACTACACGCTTTAACCATTATTTTCTGAATCAACCCACTTGCCTATATTTAAGTACTTTATCAAAAGTATAAAGGTTTTTAAATTATTATAAGTATCTGATAATCAATAATTTTAATCATTATCCATTCTCCATTATTAATTATCAATTACTTAAATTTTAGTGCGTTGATTATCCCATACGTTCGTTACTTATTTTCCAATTCAGCAGCGTCTGCGCAACTAACGTTTTGAAATAGGGCTTGTGTAGATACTGCTGAATTAGCTAGGTTACTAAAAGGCTGATTTTCATATTTTTAAAATTTAAACATACTTTAAATAAGAAGTGATTTATACCAATACTTTTATTCAAAATATTGATAATGAACAACTTAAAGGCATTATCAATTATTAATTACACATTATTAACTATCCAATTACTTATATAATTATTTATTATGACTCCTTTAAGACAAGTACAACCGTGGGCTTTGCGCCTACTTCTTAACCTCCTTATACTTGGACTCCCAATGACGGACATTTGAGTAGTTTTTCTGCTGCAAATCCTACCGTTTTGGCTACTTTGCCAAGTACAACTACCTACAATTTGCAAATTGCCAAAAGCTACACTGTGTTAGATGCGAATTTTACTTGTAGCAGTGCCAGTGAACCTGTGAGTGTTACGATAAACCCCCTACCTGCTGCGCCTAGCATTGCGGCAAGTGCTACCGAAGTTTGTCAAGGAAGTACGATTACCCTAACGGCATCGGGTGTTGAGGGTTCATTGAAATGGTTTGTAGATAATGTAGTAGGCTCAAGTATCAATCCCTTAAACGTAACGAGCACAAGTGGTGTAACCAAAACTTATACCGCCAAAAATTTAGGCGCAAATGGCTGTTATTCAGTCGTTTCTAATAGCCTAAATGTAACCATTCAAAACGCGCCCGTTCCTACCATTACTTCTTCCGTTGGGACTGATGTAAGCAATATTATCAAAGTTTGCCCAGGCATAACTAGCGCAATATTAACCGCGAATGTTACAGCAGGTGCGCCTACTTACGCTTGGTTTAGTCCGCCAAATGTAGCTTCTGTGGGGACAGGCAATACCTTAGCAGTGGCAAATATTACTACCACAAACAAAAATTATTATGTTTGGGCAACTTACGTTTATGGCGGCTTAACTTGTACCAAAAATTCTCTTACCAAAACCATTCGCCAAGATGCAACTGCTACGGGTTGCAGAGTAATGCAAAATGAAGAAGAAGTGCTTGAAAACGCACTTTCTGCCTACCCCAATCCTACCGAAAAGCTGCTAAATGCCAAAATACAAGTAACAGAAGCTGGAGAAGCGACTTTAACCTTAATCAATAGTTTGGGACAAAATATTTGGACTGAAAAACGCAATTTGGAAGAAGGCCACACCGAAATTCAACTTTCGTTGGAAACACTTCCCGCAGGTATTTACATTCTTTCTTTTGATAAAGAAAATGTGCATCAAAGCGTGAAGGTTGTGAAGGAATAAAAACTATATCTAGGAAAAGGGAAAAAGTGTAATGCTTTTTCCCTTTTCGTTTTTCCTTGCACATCATCTCAATTCTATTTTTAGCCAATTTTGCATCATTTCTGCGCCATATTCTGTTAAAATGGATTCGGGGTGAAATTGTACGCCTGTAATGGGCAAATTTCGGTGTTGTATTGCCATAATTTCGCCTGCTTCGGTTTCTGCAGTAATTTCAAATTCGGGAGGCAGGCTGCTTTTTTCGATTAATAAGGAATGATAACGCATCACGCGAAAAGAATTGGGCAGCCCTTTAAAGAGGGATTTTTGTTGATGAGAAATCCATGATGTTTTTCCATGAACGGGAATATTTGCCTTTATGACCTTTGCCCCTGCTATTTCCGCCAATAATTGATGCCCTAAACAAACCCCTAAAATGGGAATTTTAGCCCAAAAATGCTGCACTACACCTGTACTTATCCCACTTTGCGTGGGCTTGCCAGGGCCTGGTGAAAGCAACAACTTTTCAACCTGCCAAGTCAAGACCTCCTCCAAAGCATATTCATCATTTCTAATCACTTTCACAGGCTGATGCCTTTGCACCAAATCCACCAAATTATAGGTAAAGGAATCGTAGTTATCTATCAGTAAAATCATTGAAAATATCATGTTATGACTAAAAAGTTCGGAACTCTTCGAAGAGTTCCGAACTTTTTAGTCAGTTGCATTTGGAGTTATTGATAGGTAATGTCAAACGCGCCATTTGTCAAATGAAGGTTACTCGACAGTTGTGCTGAAAAGATATTCAATACGCTAAAAGTCCCTTTAATTTTTTTCGCTACAGGGTCATGCGACTGAATCACGAGTGTGCCTGGCTGTCCATTGTCTGGTACATAGACATTCTGGGTTGTGCCAGATGTATAGTCATATCGAATAGTGTGGTCCACGCCAAATCCATATTTCAAATCATAAGTGCCTGGGATAATGTTGCTAGGAATAGTTATTGCAATCATCTCACCCTTAGCCGCATCTGTATAAGAACCAACCAGCGCAATCGTACCAGGCACAGTGCCAGTAGAGCCTTGAATTGCATTGGCAACAAAGTTATTTCCATCAATTTTGCAGGTAAAGGAATTACTCCCTAAAGGTAGAAATTGAGGCGTTGTAGTATAAGGCACATCGTTAAAAGCCCCATTGTTTACGTGTGTATTGCTACCATTCCAAGCATTGTATCCATAAAAATTAAAAATCCCTGAGATTCGTTGCGTTGTAGTATTTACACTTGTAATGGTAACCGTTCCATCAGGTAAATTACCAGAAGTAAAAGAGGAGTAGTTTTCTCCTGCTGCTGCTATATAAATTGCTTGATTAACAGGTGCTTGCCCTGTGTTTTCGCGCAAAAGTGGATAAGAACCTGTTTGAAAGCTAGTTTGATTATTTAAGGTAATCGCAAGTTGTCCACCTGCACCATCTGTTCCCACAATTGTAATAGCACCTGCGGCAATAGAGGCAAATGTAGTAGAATAACCTACGGGTTGCCCTTTTGCTACAAACGTAAAGGGAGGAGGCGTAGGAAATGGCGCAGCAGGGGGAAGCGGCTGCGGTGTACATTGCATCATCAAGCAGGCAATACTTGCGAGGAAAAACATTTGTAAGTAAGTAATTTTCATTAATTTAAGCATAATGTTTGGTAAATTTAAAGATAAGAAGCAGCAAAGAAAAAGCTACAGATGGCTGCAAATTTACAGAAAAGTTTGAAAAGTAAAAATCTACTGAGAAAGAGAATTTTCTTGTTCTTCTAAGTAATAAAAGCCCAGCCAAACAATCACGCAAATTACGCACAAGCATATCCATAAAGTACTGTAACTAAATTTTGAGATAATTTGTGTGCCAAAAGCGGGGGCAATTGTATTTGCGAGCGAATAAGTCATGCCATATATGCCCATATATTTGCCTTGCGTTTGGGCATTTCCACGGCGTGTGAGCCAAGTCGTACTAAAAGGCATTACTCCAATTTCACCAAAAGAAATAATGACCATGTACAATAAACCTGCGAGATAAGGAAAAGGCAATAACAAAGCTGCATAACTCAATGCATAGCAAATCAAGCCTAATCTTACCCAAGCAAGTAAGGTTTTTTTCTTTTCAATCACAAATACCAATGGAATTTCAACCAACATCACGACAAAACCATTCACTGCGCAAACCATACCAATTTTCGCCTCACTCCAATGATATATTTCTTTGAAAAAAGGCGGGACTGTCCAAAGAATTTGCATAAATACCAAAGCATTCAGCAAAGTAAGCGCGAAGAAAAGGAAGGCTTTTTTATCTTTGTAAGGAGAAATCGTAGGGAATATTTCCGCTTTATCTATCTGATTATTAGATTTTTGTGTTTTTATTTCAGGAACAAAGAAAAACAAAACCACAGCAGCAGCAAGGCAGGTAAGCCCATCAACAATAAAAATCCAATGCCAGCCCCACAAAATCAAAAAACCGCCTAAAGAAAGCGCAAAAGTAATCGCCAAATTAAAAGCAGTGCGCAACAAAGAATAAGCGCGGGTGCGATTTTTCTCATGACTGTTCATTTTAACGGCAATCGAATTGGCGGGGCGAAAAGACTCTGCTACCAAATTATAAACAAATAAGGTAGCACAAAGGGTATAATATTCCTCCACATACATCAGCAAGAACAGCATACAAGCCGAGGACGTAAGGGAAAGTAATTGCACTTTTTGATAACCCAATTTATCCGTTAAAAATCCCCCTAAATAACTCCCTGCAATTGCGCCCAAACCGTAGAAACTCAACACGTAGCCCGCCTGCTCCAAACTAAAATGCAAATGATTGGTAAGGTAAAGTGTTAAAAAACAAATTACCATTGCCCCTACGCGATTGATGAAATTGACAAGGGCAAGTAACCATAATTCAACGGAAAGCCCTGAAAAAGAAGAGGTTATTGAAGGGAATGTCATGTTTTTGGGTATAAATTAGGTGATTCCGCCTACCACCTTTTGTTTTCTTTATAAAAAATTGCCAACCATATCGCACGTGCAAGCCGTATTTGATAAGGCAAAACAATTAGTAAAATGCCAGAAATGGACAAAAGCGTTCCATTTTTGGAGAAATGTAGGATAAAATAAAACAAAATAAACAAAACTACAGATGTTCCTACACTCAGTGCGTAGCTAATAAACATCGCACCAAAGTAAAATCCAGGCTCCAAAAAGTACTCCTGCCCGCAATTACTGCACTTTTTGGGCATATCCAAAATGTGTTTGGGGTGGTACATATTGGGGTGATTAAACAATGGTGCAGTCCTACAATTAGGACATTTTAATCGCAAAATAGAAGCAAGTAGATTCATTACAAAAACAATAAATAAGGCACAAAGGTACGGAGAATTTGGGGAGTTTGTTTGATACTTAATATTAATTTTTGCTAAACCGTTCACAACCTCAAACTTCCTCTTTTTCATGTTACCTTGCAATCCGAAAACTTGCATTTCCATAACTCGCGTTTGCTTTGTTTTTACCCCGATGCGAAACAACACAACTTTTCTCTGGATTGTACCAAGAACCACCGCGTAACACCCGCTTTTCTCCTTGTACATCACACTTGGGGTCAGAGGCAGGACTATTGGCATAAAAATTTTCTAAGTAAGCATCAGAACACCATTCCCATACATTGCCCGACATATCATACAAGCCTAACTCATTGGGTTTCAATTCCCCTACAGCGTGTTCAATGCCATTGCTATTTTGCGTGTACCAAGCCACATCACTGATAATATTACTGCCTGCATAGCGATAATTTTGGCTCATTTTGCCACCTCTTGCCGCATATTCCCACTCGGCTTCCGTAGGCAAGCGAAACTTTTCGCCTGTTTTTTCACTTAACCACTTACAAAAAGCCTGTGCATCATTCCAACTCAAATGACAAACAGGATGTTCATCATCTACCCCTGTGCAAAGTTCACCTTTTGTGTTATATTGCCAATTTATCCCCGCTTGGGTTATCCATTTATCCTCTTTCAAAATATGGCTTCCCCCTTTTTTTTCTGCATCTGTTACATATTTCGTTTCATCTATAAAAATGCGAAACTGTACCTTTGTGATGGGATATTTTCCTAGATGAAAGTCAGAAAGTGTAACTTCGTGGATAGGGAGCGTATCTGCTTCCCCTTCGTCAAAAGTGTCGCCCATTGTAAAAGCTCCTCCTTCAAGAAAGAGCATATTGTCTAAAATTCCTTGAATGGCAGCAGGTAAACGCGGCGCAAGTGCCTGAACGGAAATCTTTGCTTCATTTGCAAACTTTCCCGCAGGATATTGGCGTAAATACGTTTGATAAGCAAGCACTGTATGAACATTTGCCGCTTCCAACCAAACCAACTGCTCTAGCAAATCTTTTGCTTCTACCGCAAATGTTCCTTGCGGATACAAGAGCAGGTATTTTTTATAATCTGAAACCGTTTTTCTGCGTTTCACTTCCAACCACAACATTGCTTCTAAATTTGTTTCTGGCGAATTTTCCCCTTGTGTTTCATTTATGTCAGCAACGGTTTCTGTTACCGTTAGCTGCAAAATAGCTTCATTTGCCTCTGCTACAAATTTCCCTTGTGGATAAGTTGCCAAATATTTTTGATATGCTAACAAAGAAGGTGCGAGTTGAATATTTCCCCACACAATTTCTTCATGGTTTTTTAGTACAAACACAAATTCCCCTCCTTGGTCACCTCGCATACGTGAATACAAAGGCGTTTGGGCGGCATTATTGGCAGTAATGACTTCTGCTTTCAAACCAATTTCCGTAAAACGAAGCATAGGATAGGGATTTTCACGCAAAATATTGACAATCGCCGTATTAAAAGGACTATTTTTGCCTATCGCGCCATCTGCTACCAGCTCTTTTCTACCCGAAGCCATGCCCCATCGAGAAGGCAGTTTCATGACTCTCTCTTCAATAATATTGCGAGTCGCATCAAGCAAAGAGCCTGAATAACAACAATCTGCAATTAAAATGGTATGAAAAGATTTAATCCCTTTTTCGATGTAGGTTAATAATTCTGCGTTAGAAATTTGGCTGCTATCATCATTTGCGGAAGCCTCAACAGGAATCCAATAACCTTCATCTAATTCATGAAAAAGCCTGCCATGTCCCGAATAATAAATAATGACATTGTCTTTTTCTGTAACCATTTTGGTTAAATGTTTGAGTGCGCTTAAAATTGCTTGGCGAGTCGCAGCTTCATTAAATAAACGGGTAATATTCTGCTCTTCAAACTGATAGCGTTCAAGCAATATCTGTAAAAAATCAACGGCATCATTTACCGCATTTTCTAACTTTGGGCAGCCTTCTTTTTGATATTCGTCAATCGCAATCGCCAAAACATAATTTTGACCTTCGGGACAAAATGCAATAGGCTCCTCTTCCATAAATAAATCTCTGTGATTCATACTTTGTGCAAAACGGTTATGGTAAATGGGCGGTAGAGGTTGCCGCAAATGTAAGTATTTTTTTGAACAGAAGGCACTATTTCTACAATTCTCCTAAAAATTTCTTATCAAATAAATAGATTTTCTCCTAACTTTGCAGCCGAATTAGTGCGAAGTACAAGTTATGCCAAAACATTCCATTTCGCACCTTATTTTTGTCTTACATTCGTTTATCGTTCATAGCATATAAGCTTAAATTATGGATTTTACTTATCTTAGCAATGCTACCCCAGCGTTCTTCGACCAGCTTTATCAATCATATAAAGCAGACCCAAATTCGGTTTCAAGTGATTGGAAACGCTTTTTTGAGGGATTTGAATTTGCAACACAACAATATGGGGAAACAGGGGAAATGGTGCATACCCAAGTGGCTTCTAAAGAGGTAAATGTGTTGAATCTCATCAACGGTTATCGGGAAAGAGGGCATTTATTTGCCAAAACAAACCCTATCTTGAATCGCCCAAATTACCAACCTGACTTGGGTTTGGCGCAATTTGATTTGACAGAAGCAGACTTGGACACAGTTTTTCAAGCAGGGAAATCCGTAGGCTTGGGCGCGGTTTCTTTACGAGAAATTGTGAAAATGCTGGAGGATACCTATTGTCGTACAATGGGAACTGAATTTATGTTTTTGCGCGAACCTGAAATGCGGAATTGGTTGATGAATCGTTTGGAAACGGACAGGGCAAAACCTAACTATAACGATGCGAGAAAAGAAAGAATTTTGAATAAAATTACACAAGGGGTTGTGTTAGAAGATTTTATCGCAAAAAAATTCGTAGGGAAAAAACGCTTTTCTTTAGAAGGTGGCGAGACATTAATCGCCGCACTTGATGGCTTGATTGAAAAAGGGACAGCCATGGGGATTGAGGAGTTTGTGTTGGGAATGGCGCATCGTGGGCGATTGAATGTACTCGGAAACATCATGCAAAAGGAGTATAATGAGGTGTTTGCTGAGTTTAAAGGAGCTGAATTGGAAGGATATTGGGCGGGTGATGTGAAATATCACATGGGCTATTCTAATAATTTCCCTACGGCTGATGGAAGACAAGTGCATTTGAGTTTGTTACCGAATCCTTCTCACCTTGAAACGGTAAACCCTGTGGTTCAAGGAGTTGCGCGTGCGAAAATTGACAAGAAATACAAATCTTATAATAAACTTGCCCCAATTTTGATTCATGGTGATGCGGCAGTGGCAGGGCAAGGCGTTGTGTATGAGGTGATTCAAATGTCTTTGTTGGAAGGCTACAAAACAGGTGGCACGATTCATTTTGTCATTAACAATCAGGTGGGTTTCACGACTTTGGAAAAAGATGCACGTTCTAGCACTTATTCTACTGACGTGGCAAAAGTAACGCTTTCTCCTGTGTTCCACGTTAATGGAGATGACCCTGAGCAAGTATTGTATGCGGTAGAGTTGGCACTAGAATTTCGCCAAAAGTTCAACCGTGATGTGTTCATTGAGATTTTGTGTTATCGCAAACATGGACACAACGAAGGCGATGAACCCACTTTGACACAACCGTTGATGTATAGTATCATCAAAAAACACGAAAATCCCGCAAAAGTATATAGTGCGCAACTTGCAAATGAAGGCAAAACGCAAGTGCTTGAAAATGTAAAAACTTTTGAAAAACAGTTCAGAGCTTTGTTGCAAAGTGAGTATGAAGAAAGCCAAGTGCAAAAGAACATCAAGGGAATGGTTGCATTTTCGGGTGTTTGGCAAGGGATTCGCAAAGCTACCAAAGAGGATTTTCAAGGGCAAATCGTGCCTACGGGCGTTGCAAAAGAGAAATTGTTAGCCTTAGCCGCAAAATTGAATAGTTTCCCTGAAACTTTCAACGCAAATTCAAAAATTGCAACCCTCGTAGAAACGCGCAAAAAAGCCATCGAAAGCGATAAATTAGATTGGGCATTGGGCGAATTATTGGCGTATGCTTCTCTGTTGAGCGAAGGTTATCCGATTCGTTTGAGTGGGCAAGACGTGAAACGTGGTACTTTTAGCCACAGAAATGCGGTCTTTTTTGATACGAAAACAGAAGAGGAATTTACCTCACTCAATCACTTGGAAGAAGGACAAGCAAACATCGAAATTTATAATTCTTTGTTGTCTGAATATGGCGTGTTGGGTTTTGAATATGGTTATGCTTATTCTAATCCAAATCAGTTGGTGATTTGGGAGGCACAATTTGGCGATTTTGCCAATGGTGCGCAAATCATTATGGATCAATTTGTTGCGAGTGCCGAAATGAAATGGCAACGTATGAATAACTTGGTGCAATTACTTCCACATGGCTATGAAGGACAAGGACCTGAGCATAGTTCGGCACGTATTGAGCGTTATTTGGAGCTTTGTGCGAATAAAAATATGCAGGTTTGTAACATCACAACGCCTGCGAATTTGTTCCACGCGCTTCGTCGCCAATTGCACCGCGATTTCCGTATTCCTTTGGTGATTTTTACGCCTAAAAAACTCCTTCGCTTTGCAGAATGTGTGAGTTCATTGAATGATTTTACTGAAGGCGGATTTGCAGAGGTAATTGATGATGTAAAAGCAAATCCTAAAAAAGTAAAACGCGTGTTGTTCTGTACTGGGAAAATCTATTATGATTTGCTTAAAAAACAACAAGATACGCAAAATGAAGAGGTTGCGATTGTGCGCTTAGAGCAAGTGTATCCTTTGCCAATCGTTCAGTTACAAACCATTACGACAAAATATTCGAAGGCAACTTCGCACGTTTGGGTGCAAGAAGAGCCGCGTAACATGGGTGCGTGGGCGTATATTTTGCGTATGTTTGAGGAGGTAGAAATTGAATGTATCTGTCGCAAACCTAGCCCAAGTCCAGCAACGGGTTACGAAAAACGCCACGAAAAAGAGCAAATTGAAATCGTAGAAAAGGCTTTTACCTTTGAAGCAAGTAAGAAAAGAGGTGCGGTGAAAATGAAGGCTTAGGTCATCACAATTTCATCAAATAGAAACCTATTTGTATAACATAAAAAGTTCGGAACGGTTTTAATCGTTCCGAACTTTTTTATGTTAGTGGTAAATTCTCCTAAATAATTACTAATATACCGTTCCTAAATCAGTTTCAAAATTTAATTCAGCAGAATCCACACAACAAACGTTTTAAAATAGCAGTTGTGTGGATTCTGCTGAATAAGAAAAGGCAAAAAATTGATTTCTATTTAGGA
>JBJXHA010000685.1:0-2609 GCA_046160275.1 Bacteroidia bacterium
TAGATGAAACTTTGGCAAAAGAAATTCCTTCAGATATAACCATTATTCGTCGCCCAATTTGGGAGCCTTTTTCTTTGTATAAGCAATTTACGGGGAAAAAGAAAGAGGAAAAAATGCACGTAGCACACATTCATAATGCGAAACAATTTGGTAAAAAAAGTTGGAAAGAGCGATTGGCAATTTGGGTGCGTGGTAATTTTTTTATTCCTGATGCTCGCTGCTTTTGGATTCGCCCTTCGGTGAATTTTTTAAGCCAATACCTCAAAGAACACCCCGTAGATGCCATTGTTTCAACAGGTCCTCCTCATAGTATGCACCTTATTGCTTTGGGCGTAAAAAAACGCTTAGGGATTCCTTGGTTGGCAGATTTTCGTGACCCTTGGCGTGAATATTTTGAGGCATTAGATTTATCGCAATGGGCAAGAAGAAAACATGAAAAGCTTGAAAATGAAGTGCTTACTTCAGCAGATGCAGTTACGGTTGTAGGAAGAAAAATGAAGGAAGACCATCATGCTATTGCAGGAATTGACTCGGTAGTAATTTACAACGGTTTTGATCCTGCCGATTTTGAAACAGTGAAAGAGGTAAAAACATCTGACGATAAATTTTTGATAACACATTCAGGGAATTTTTCTGCCCGCCGCAATTTACCCGAATTTTGGCGAGCTTTGCGTAAATTTATGAATGATACCCCTGCTTTTGCCGAAAAATTGGAGCTGCGCTTGATGGGGACGAGAGATGAATCGATTACTACTTCCTTGAAAGAGAATGATTTAGAAAAATATGCGCCTGAATTGGGATATGTAAAGCACGATAAAGTGGTCTATGAATTAAAACGCGCTACGGTTTTGCTTTTGTTTGTGGATAGATTTGTGGGTTCAAAGTGGATTTTGACAGGGAAATTACCCGAATATTTGGCAGCAAATCGCCCGATTTTAAACATTGGTCCCTTAGATGGCGATTTGGCGCAAGAAATTGAACTGTCTAAAGCGGGGATAAATGTTCCTTATGATGACGAAAAAGCGATTTATCAAGCACTTGCTTACTTTTGGGAGAAATTTCAAGCAGGCGGATTGCATCAGCATCAAACCCAAGACTTCAGCCGCTTTTCGAGAGTAGATTTAGCAGGAAAAATGGCAGATTTGCTGACAAAAATTAGCACACCCAAAGGATAACATAATTTCAGAAAGTTGAAACAAAGTTAGCAAAACCTAAGCATTTTCCCGAAAAATTTCCGTAATTTGCACCCAAATTAACAAAGGCAAAACATTTTGCCTTTTTTTAACGTTTCTTATTTGAATTTAGTCTAAATAAACGAGATCAGTGAATAATGAATAGTGAACAATGAATGAGACGTAAGTTGTTAGTGGAAAATTTGCAGACGAGTTTGCTTCAGTAGATTGGTTTACAAGTATTTATATATTTTAAATACGTGTTTTTTTATTGCGATAAACCAATGGAGATTTTCGCTATTCATTATCAATTATTCACTACTTAACTAAAAAATATATGCCAGACGATTTATTGTTACAAGAGATTACGCAGCAGAAATACAAATATGGTTTTACCATTGACATTGAAGCTGACCAAGCTCCCAAAGGCTTGACGGAGGATACCATTCATTTCATTTCTCATAAAAAAAATGAACCTGAATGGATGTTGAATATGCGTTTGCGTGCCTTTCGTCATTGGCAAAAAATGGCTGAGCCGAATTGGGCAAAATTAGGCTATCCCCCTATTGATTATCAAGATATTATCTATTTTTCTGCCCCTAAAAAGAAACTTAATAGCCTTGATGAAGTTGACCCCGAAATCTTGAAAGGTTTTGCAAAATTAGGGATTCCTTTGAATGAGCAGGCTGCTTTGGCGGGGGTTGCCGTTGATGCCGTAGTGGATTCGGTTTCGGTAAAAACGACTTTCAAAGCCAATTTAGCAGAAAAAGGCATTATATTTTGTTCCTTTTCAGAGGCTTTGCAAGAATACCCCGAATTGATAAAACAATATTTTGGTAAAGTTGTACCTTATAATGACAACTTTTTTGCCGCATTAAATGCAGCCGTTTTTACAGATGGTTCTTTTGTATATATTCCCAAAGGCGTAAGATGTCCGATGGAATTGTCGACTTATTTTCGGATAAATGAGGCAAAAACAGGTCAGTTTGAAAGAACGCTAATCATCGCTGACGAAGGTTCTTATGTGTCTTATTTGGAAGGTTGTACGGCTCCTTTCCGCGATGAAAATCAGTTGCACGCGGCTGTGGTTGAATTAATTGCATTCGAAAATGCAAGTATAAAATACTCTACCGTTCAAAACTGGTTTCCAGGTGATGAAAATGGAAAAGGAGGAATTTATAATTTCGTAACCAAACGCGGCGTTTGTGAAGGTAAAAACTCCAAAATTTCGTGGACACAAGTTGAAACAGGCTCTGCAATTACCTGGAAATATCCTTCGGTGTTGCTCAAAGGTGATAATTCTGTTGGCGAATTTTATTCCGTTGCTGTTACCAATAATTATCAGCAAGCCGATACGGGAACGAAAATGATTCATATTGGAAAAAATACAAAATCTACGATAGTTTCTAAGGGAATTTCCGCAGGAAAAAGCCAAAA
>JBJXHA010000686.1:0-4374 GCA_046160275.1 Bacteroidia bacterium
ATTACTTACCTTGAGTCCTTTATTCATAAATCGTATTGGTTGTATGAGTTTTCGGTAAGAATTAAAGTTTTTTTTGATGAAAAAGGCATATATAAATCCCATACTTTGCATAGTGTTGTTAATATCCCTTATATTGGAAATTATTTTAACAGCAAAATAGAAGGAAAGAAAAAGTAATATTATTAGGCTAAAATATTGAATCATTGAACAAAAAGGGATTTTAGTTTGCTAAAATCCCTTTTTGTCGTGTTTACATATAGTATGCATAGAAAATAGTTTCTTCCCCTCTCTTCTCAGTTTGTAATTCCGTTAAAATGAAGTCTTATCATTGCTAATTTGTATAAAAGAAAATAACCACAAAGACTATTTTTCTTACATCATTTTTTCTATTGGTAATTGCAATAAGAATAAGTGCTAACTTTGTTTAAGTAAAACAACAGATATTAGGTGATTTATTAAACAATTCATTCTATCTACTATTATTTCATCGAATATTAAAAAACTAAATTTTCGAGTAATCGTTTTATGGGAAATTTATCTATCAGGCAAAGAATTTTCTGTAAGAAATATTCGCTAATTTGAGAATAAAAATTTGGTGGGTAAATAAAAAATCCTCACCTTTGTACCATCAAACAAAAGATAATAATACTTACCGATATAGTCCCACCTTAATACCCCAAAGTCGAGAGCCTCACCAACCCCGGTGAGGTTTTTTTGTTGTATATCAATAGATTATATTAAAAAAAAAGCAGGGGTTCGAGCTAAGCTTAAAAACAGCAATAGGGACTATCATCTTTTTGAATGATTTTGAATGGTGGATGTTCGTTTTTACAACTACCTTATCTATATATATTTATATTTTCGTAATAATTTACAGGTTTATCCCTTCACATTTAATTTGAGGTTTCCTGTGATGTCCGCCACAATTGTTTTTTGCTCCAATAGATAACGCAGCACTTCTTCTTTTTGCGCATAACTTCCTTCCTTACCCGTTTGCAATAAAGTTCTATAACTCATTTCTGATTCTTTGAGTTGAGAAATCACAGACTTTTGGATTTTATCAAACTCAGAATGATTTACTTCTGCACGATTTCGCCCTACACAAATATCACACTTACCACAGGCTTCTGCTTGCTGTTCTCCAAAATATTCACTAATCATTTGGCTACGACATTGGGTTTCAGATTCAATATACTGCAGCATTTTTTCTAGTCTTGTGGCTGCTTGTTGTTGCAAAAAAGTATATTTTTGCCAGTTGATCGCATTTTTACTGAGCGCATTTTTTGGTTTTAAGATGCGTAAACTTGGCTCGCCCGCAGCAGACTGATAACTAATCAACTCTAATTGAACCAAACGCATTAATTGCTCATCTAATTCCTCTACCGCCCAGCCCAAAGCACTCGCCCACACTTGCGGCAAAAAAGCTACTTCTTGACTGTAAACCGCACCGCCCATGTTGCGCAAAATCATTTCGAGCAAAAGCGCCATTTTCGGATATTGTTGTTTATATGCCAAGACTTCTTTTGGCGTTGCTACCATCTGAATATAGCCATAATCTTCCACCTCTTCCTTCAAATAAATAAAGCCTTCTTTATGCAGCAATTGCAACGAATTATATAATTGCCGAAGCGGAATTTTCCATTCCTTTGCCCACTCTGCCACTTTTAAGGTATGCGTTACATCAATTGAACCTTCGTTGGGGATATGAAAATAATTGCATATTTGCCAAAAAACCTCCTCCATTCTGTCCCAAGTTGGGTATTTTTCAGTGTTCCACGTTTTCACTTCTGCAATGTCTATCGGATTTTGGAAAGCAATTGCCAAAGCCGTTTTTCCATCTCTTCCGCCTCTTCCTGCTTCTTGATAATAACTTTCCAAATCGGCAGGCAATTCATAATGCAAAACAAAACGCACATCAGGTTTATCAATGCCCATACCAAAGGCATTTGTAGCCACGATTACACGATGTTCGTTGCGAATCCAAGAAGTTTGAATTTGGTCGCGCTGTGAATGTGTCATACCTCCATGATAGGCGATAGCAGAAATTCCATGATGTTGGAGCAAGGTCGCCATTCTTTCACAATGTCGACGTGTGCGTGCATAGACAATGCCCGTTCCATTGGTTTTTTGCACAATTTGTAAAATTCTTTGCGCTACATTTTGTTCTTTGATGACAAAATAACGGAGATTTTTACGAGAAAAGCTTTGCGCAAAATGTTTTACTTGACTTAATTGCAACTGTCGAATAATATCCAACTGAACATCAGGCGTAGCAGAAGCAGTAACCGCAATCAGCGGAATTTCAGGTTTTACTTCTCGAATAAGATGAATATCCAAATAGGAAGGGCGAAAATCGTAGCCCCATTGACTAATACAATGCGCTTCATCAGCTACCAACAAGCTCACCTTCATTTTAGGTAATCTTTGAATAAACAATTCAGAATGAATACGTTCTGGCGCAATGTAGAGAAATTTAAACTTCCCGTCCATCGCGGCTTGTAGGCGTTTCTCCACGATAAATTGCGAAAGCCCACTATGTAAATAAGTTGCGGTAATGCCCAAACTATTCAAACGTTCTACCTGGTCTTTCATTAAGGCAACTAAGGGCGAAATTACAATCGTCATTCCGTCAAAATAAAGCGCAGGCACTTGAAAACACAAAGATTTCCCGCCGCCCGTAGGCAACAAAGCAAGCGTATCATGTCCCGCAATCACACTTTCAATGATGTCGGCTTGCAAAGGGCGAAACGCATCATAGCCCCAATATTTTTTCAGAATTTGGTGAATGTCCATAAAAAAGGAGATTTTGATTGGCTCGATACAGGCAAAGAAAAGATAAAGAATTGATTTTTAAAATGTTATTGAAAACAAAACTTTGACTTTTCTTGGGTAAAAAGCAGGGTTAAAGTTAGGGAATTTACTAGCAGAAAAAAAGTATGTGGATAAATATAATTGAGACAGATAACTAATCAGCACCCTAATATCCACAAAACTAAAATGACACCTAGTAATACAAACAAAATAGTTCGACAGGCTCACTACGAGTAAGTTGCCAACGCCAAAAATATATTTACTTGGTAATCAATGTTTTATTTCTGACAACTGTTTGCTATTAATTGTTTATTGATGCTTAGTGTATTCTCTTGAAAAGAAAAAATACTTAGCGGTTATTTTCAGCGTTAAAATAATTGTAACTTTGTAAGGTAAAATGCAATCACCTACATTCGTTTTCGCACGTATTATTAGCATTTAGTCAAAATATCACATATCTATGCGTTATTCTCTCGCTATCATTCTTCTCTTTGCCCTCACGAGTTGCGGCAAAAAACATGATTTCGACCAAGTTTTTGCGGGTAATTGTTGGGAATATTCTAAACCTATTCAATTTCAGCCGATGATTCAGCAGGCAAATGCAAAACTTCAGTATGAACTGCAATTTACTGATGAATACAATTTTCAAAATCTTAATTTGAAAATTCACCTTAAAAGCCCGTCAGGAAAAATAAAAGATACCTTATTAATAGATACCTTGATGAATGGTTTGGGAGTATGGCGAGGGGAATACAAAAGCGGAAAGCATCATGTTCCTTTCAAAAAAGTCTTTACTGTGCCTTTTGCCGAAACAGGAAAATATGAAATTGAAATTCAACATTCCATGCGAAAAGATACCCTTTGCGGGATTTCTGGCTTGGGCGTTGATTTAGTGAAATGAGTTAATGAGGGGTATAAAAAGTTCGGAACTCTTCGATGAATTCCGAACTTTTTATACCGTCTCTTTTTAGGCAGCCCCGTCAACTACGGTAAGCTTTTCCGAAAACAAATCTCCTTCTTGCGGCTGATGTTTCCAGCGTTTATGCGTCCACAACCAAAATTCGGGCTGGGCGAGTATCAGTTTTTCCAATAATTCTATATGATAATCGGTAAAGCGATGCGCGTTTTCTTGCGAATAAGGGAGAAATTGCTCCATCGGCATAGGAACTAAGGTGAGGTTGTAATAACCTCGTTTTTCCTTGCGTACCTCTATAAAATATACTTGTGCCGCCTTTTGCAAAGCCAAGTGCGCAAATCTGTCGTGAACGGCAGTAGTTAAGCCCAAGAATTTAGAAAAATACAAGCCCTCTCTACGGCTAGGCGTTTGGTCGCAGATAAAACCAATAATACAAGGCTCATCTAATTTACTCAAAGAGTTGCGAATAGCGGCGCGCGCAGGAAGCAACTCCCCACCCCATCTTTCCCTTGTTTTTACGGCAAGTGCTTCAAAATAAGGATTTTTGAGGGGCGAATA
The DNA here is from genome assembly GCA_046160275.1 of Bacteroidia bacterium. GTDB lineage: Bacteria > Bacteroidota > Bacteroidia > J057 > J057 > JBJXHA01. The sequence continues at coordinate 4,286 of JBJXHA010000686.1, forward strand.
AATCGCATAGCCTTTGTTTTTTGTGTGCATATCCGTGGCGCAAGACATCCATTCAAAATTGCCATAATGCGTGGCAAGCGCCAGAACAC
>JBJXHA010000687.1:0-8509 GCA_046160275.1 Bacteroidia bacterium
TGATGCCGAAGTATTAAAAATTATGAATACACTTCACCTTCCGCAAGTTGATACGAGTGTGAAAAGCCTAGCCGCTAACTTTTTTTCTCCTAATATGTATTTTGTTGATATTGAAGGATTTGTAAGAGGGGAATACATTGGTACGCAATTAGGGAAAACGGGCTTTCATACCTTAAAAGAAGATTTGCGTGTGCTGTTGTATATGGAGTATAAAGATAAAGTGAAGAAAACAAAATAAGTTCCTCGCCATTACCTCCCAATTTTGTGCCATTCAACGCCCAAAAAAGGCAATTCAAACGCATTTTGTTCAAAGGTATTTCATTCTCTTTTACTTTTGAGAGATAAATGAATCAAAATATGAGGCATTGCTACACTTTTTTTTGCTTTTTCTTTGCGCTACTTCTCACAGTAAATGCGCAAACTCCTGTTTCGGGATCGGTTTATGGGAAATGGACTTTGGCTAATTCTCCTTATTTGGTGCAAGGGCATCTCTATGTGTCAGGAGGGCTAGAGATTGATCCTGGCGTGGAGGTTATTTTTCAAGGCTATTATCAAATTAATGTGTATGATGTGCTCGATGCCGTAGGTACTGCAAGTCAGCCTATTATCTTTCGGGCGCAGGACACTACGGGCTGGCACAATAAATCACAACCTTTAGGGGGCTGGGCTGGCATTATATTTATGGATATGGCAGTTGCGAATGATTCTTCAACGCTTACTTATTGCAACATTCAAGACCTAAAACCAGGATTTCCTGTTGTTGGTGCAACTACGGTTTATGGAGGAATTCAAATTGAAAGAAGCCTTACCATTTCTCATTGTAAATTTTCACATAGTATTGATAAAGAGTATATTACCGGCAATACTATCAAATTTGAACCCAAAGGAAACGACTCTTTAGAAGTTGCTTATTGCGAAATGTATGGGAATCAACCTTATGGGGCGGTTGTCGATATTAATGGATATTGGGGTGGTTATCAGTATTTTCATCACAACGTTTTCCATGATAACAAAGATTGCGCAGGTATTTCTGGCTTGCTCGTTAATGGGTTGATTGAGCAAAATGAATGGTACGATAACATAGACAATTCGCAAGTGGGCGGTGGGCCTATTTCTATCATGGCAAGACGTGTTGTAATTCGCCGCAATAAGTTTCACCATAACACCAGTATTAAAAAAGCTACAATTACTTGTATGGCAGGTATGGCAGATATTGATGCCAACTTGATTTGTAACAATCAACAACTTGAAAATGCTTGTGGTTATTCCAAAGGTTCAAGCGGCATACATTTGTCTTACAGTTATGGAGGAACTTCTATTACCGAAGATAGTACCTTGTATGTGGTTCATAATAATGTGATTGCAAATAATTCGTCTTATTCTCCGGGCGGAGGTATCGTAATATATGATGCAAAAGTATATATTATGAATAACCATTTTGTAAACAATCATGCCTTGGCTTTAGGCTCAGCAATTCATAGTTTTGGTGCAAATTCAAAACTGTATATCAAAAACAACCTTTTTCGCGGAAATGATAACGATGTTCCCAATAATCCCCCCAATAACCTTAACTACACAAGTGACATCTCTCTATTTGGGGGAGCTGCCTTGGAATTTGATTATAATTGGATAGAAAAACCTTTTAGCCAATTTGTGCGAATTGATACAAGTATTGTGTTTACGGGAGTGGTAGGAGATACTACCCATAATATATTAGGTACTGACCCTCAACTGGTTGCGCCTACTCCTGCCTCTGGCATAAACAACAACGCAGTTTTGGCAAATTTTGCATTATTACCCAACTCCGCTTGTATCAATCAGGCAAGTTTAGACACCACAAATTGCTATGTGAGTGACACCGATTATTTAAATAACGCGCGAATCGTTACAAGACTAGACATTGGCGCATTCGAATATAAAAATTTTGTGAGCATAACAGAAGCAAGTCCTCTAAATGCGAATTTTTCCGCATTTCCTAACCCTACCCAAGATGAACTTTACCTCGTCTTTCCAGAAGCAAGTGGAAACCTACGATTGATTGACAATGCAGGAAGAGATTTATGGACAAAGGAACTAACAGATACGGAAATGCAGGTTTCCTTAAAAAGCTTTCCTTCAGGATTTTATTATTTGATTTGGGAAAGTAAAGCAGGTTATTTTGCGCAAAAAGTTGTGCGAGAATAAACTTTCTAGTCGAATTTATGACCATTCTTGCTTGTATTTGCGAGCAAGAATGGTTACTTATTTGATAAAATGCGAGAACAAAGCTACCTTTGCCCATCAATTTCGTTATTAAGACGAGATAAGCAATCAGTTTGAATTAGTTGAAATACAATGAATTTATAATAGCCTAATAATCAATTAACTATAATTAGTCCCCTCTAACTATCAACTTTTACTTATCATTACCTAAAACCATTTTATTTTTAAGATACAATGAAATTACTGCACATTTTTTTTATTTGGATTTGGGCATTAAGCAGTACAGCTACCGCTCAAAACTGGATTTGGTCACAAAGTTTCGGGAACATCAAAAGTGATAAAGCCACTGCTATTCGAACAGATAGTTTGGGCTATATTTTCGTGGCTGGCTACTTTAGCACGAGTGTTTCTTTAGGTAACAATGGCTATCAACTTAATTTTACTTCAAATCAACAAAGTAAGGAAGTATTCTTGGCAAAATTTGATAGCACAGGAAATTGTCTTTGGGCAAGAAGTGGTGGGCAGTATTGGGACGATAGGGTACTAGGTTTGGCGGTGGACAAAGACGGTAATAGCGTAATTACAGGGACATATTGGGAAGGAAGCGGCATTAACATTGGCGGAAATGTAATTACAGGGAACTCCTTTGGCTGGGGCGACCAATGTTTTATTGCCAAACACGACCCCAATGGAAATTATTTGTGGGGAAATTTTGTGTGTAGCGAGGCAGGTGATGACCAAGGTTTAGATGTGGCAATGGATTATCTTGGAAATGTCTATGTTGCAGGATTTATGAGTGGAAATACCTTGTATTGTGGAGGGGCGACAGTTACGGCTTCAGGTGTTGGAACTGGGTCGTATGATTGTAGCTATTATTTGGCAAAATTTGACCCAAATGGACAAGCAGAATGGGCAAGAACTTTTGGGAATTTGCCTTGGGATACTTTGCATAACAAATACCTTGAGCGAGATATTGCTGTTACTACGGATTATTCAGGTGTATATGTAGCAGGCGGTTACGACCATACGCGCCCTTTTGGAAATACCACTTTAACAAGCAATGGTGGTTATGATATTTTTGTCTTAAAATATGATTTAGATGGCGGTTTTGAGTGGGCAAGAGGAGGCGGTAGCGACAAAGATGACTGGTGTAATGGCATTTGTACCGATCATCGTGGAAATGTTTATATCACGGGAGAGCATCGAGATTCTTTGTTTATAGACACAGTCATTATTAAAAATTACGATAAGCGAGATGCCTATGTGATTAAATTAGAAACGAAAACTGGGCATGCTTTGTGGGGAAAAAGGGCGGGTAGCAATTTGGGAGATGAAAGGGGAAATGATGTGTATGCAGATAGAAATTGCAATGTTTATGTTTGCGGCGACATTCAAGGCGGTGCAAAATTTGGGGATAGTTTGCTTGTTCCGCTAGGCAACGAGGTGCAGGCATTTGTGGCGCGTATTTCGACCAAAGGAAATTGGAAATGGTTTGTAACAGGTGGTGGGCCTGATGACAACGATAGGGCGAATAGCGTTACCAAAGGCTTGGGAAATCAAATATATACCGCAGGTTTTTTCCGTTCTCCTGCTACCTTTGGCAATACGACTCATAGTTCCATAGGTTCAAGTGACGCTTTCATTGCTAGGGTCTATGATTCTTTATATAAAACTGCTTGTGAGCCTGCCATTTTTACGTCTAATACGGCTTATACCAATCCGTTACAAGATTTTTATGTTCCCAATGCTTTTACCCCAAATCAAGATGGATATAACGATTATCTCAACATTTCTACGGCAGAATTGCGCCAAGTAGAGGTGAAAATCTTTAACCGTTTGGGCGAAGTTGTTTATCAAAGTAATACCACAAATGGAAAAGGTTGGGACGGTACACATCAAGGGCGGGCTTGTATGGAAGGGGTATATTATTACCAAATTTCGGCTACGCAAATGAATGGGAAACAGGGTGTTGTGCAAGGTACGATTACTTTGTTTCGCTAAGGAAGTAGGAAATAGTTAAGAATGAAAGTTTTCACAATTTAGACACAAAGGTGGCTTTTTAGAAATAAACCCAGTTTTTCTATTGTTTTTTGTAAAAAGGGCGCACATATTAGTAATATTTGGGCGAGATGAATCTATTATTCTCAATCATAAACCCTCAAAAGCGCACTTTTTTACCTAATTTTTAACGTTTGCTCACTTTTTCTTCCTGTTACGTGCAAAAAAAGATAACTTTGCATACTTTAATTCTCATCTTAACCTTTCTTTTATATTATGGATTTTACAAAAAAATTTACAGAACTAAGTGATGCTGCAATCAATCATTTGCCACAATTATTTTTGGCATTACTCACCTTATTTATAGGGCTTTGGATAATTCGTATGGTGTTAGGTGCTGTTAATAAACTTATGCGTTCGCGTGAGTTTGAACCAACCGTACAACGTTTCTTGGTGAGCTTACTTGATGTGATACTCAAAATGATGTTGATTTTGAGCGTAGCTTCTATGCTTGGGATTCAAACTACTTCTTTCCTTGCAATTCTTACCTCTGCGAGTTTGGCGATTGGTTTGGCATTACAAGGAGGGCTTGCAAATTTCGCGGGTGGCGTGTTGTTATTGATTTTCAAACCTTTTAAAGTTGGGGATTTGATTGATGCACAAGGATTTTTTGGGGAAGTGCAAGAAATTTCTATTTTCGTTACCAAAATCTTAACACCTGATAATAAGACAGTTATCATTCCTAATGGTCCATTGGCAAATGGAAATATCTGCAATGTATCTGAAAAAGGGAATCTGCGGATAGATTTGAAAGTGTGTGTGCCAAATGGGACAGACATTGAGAAAGCGAGAACTGTAATTTTAGATGCACTAAAAAATACGCCACACGTTTTGGCAGAGCCTGCGCCTTCTGTGAATGTGTTGGAACTCAATAATGGGTTTATAACGCTTGCTTTTCGTCCCTATTCCACGCCCGCCGCTTATTGGGATGCCTACTTCCTTTCTAATGAAAATGTGCGCAAAGCCCTTGATAATGCAGGAATTAACTCTCCAATTCCTGTCGAAATCAGGATTAATCAGCAATAAAAATAGGATAGGGGATACATAATAAAAGCCCTCTATCACCTTCAAATATCCAATATTGTCCACAAAGACATTCGGCGTTTTAGTCGTATCTTTGTGGACATTTTTTTGGAAAAAGCAGGCAATCATAATTTGTCAATCCTATTTTCTTTGCATACATCATTGATAATAAGTACTTTCATTCTCCATTTTTCATTCTCCATTTTTCATTACTCATGCAGCTTCAATTTTCTCCCACCGTAAAAGCCGCTTTGGAAACGGGAAAGCCCGTAGTAGCGTTGGAATCTACCATTTTGGCACATGGAATGCCTTACCCACAAAACCTTGAAACTGCAAAAGCGGTAGAACGGACTATTTTAGAGGCTGGTGCTATTCCTGCTACGATTGCTATTATTAAAGGCGTGCCACAAATTGGCTTAACGGAAGAGCAATTGAATTATATTGCTCATTCTCAAAATGTTATCAAAGTAAGCCGTAGAGATTTGCCCGTTATCATGGCACAAGCATTAGACGGGGCAACTACCGTAGCTTCTACCATGATTTTGGCAGAAAGGGCGGGAATTAAGGTTTTCGTTACAGGAGGAATTGGCGGTGTGCATCGCAAGGCTTCAGAAACTTTTGACATTTCAGCAGATTTGATGGAACTTGCAAGAACCTCAGTAGCAGTGGTTTGTGCAGGGGTAAAATCTATTTTGGACATTGGCTTGACCTTAGAATATCTGGAAACGCAAGGTGTTCCTGTTTTGGGCTATCAAACCCAAGATTTTCCTGCTTTTTATACCCGTAAAAGTGGCTTTTCTTGTGATTATCGTTGTGATTCTGCCGAAGTCATAGCCAAAATCTTGAAAATTAAGTGGGAAATGGGCTTGCAAGGAGGTCTTATCGTGGCAAATCCTATCCCTTTGGAATATGCGATGCCAGCAGAAGAAATCAATCAAGCCATTGAAACTGCATTACAAGAAGCTGATAATCAAGGAATAAAAGGAAAAGCAATTACACCTTTTTTGCTCAAAAAAATTAAAGAAATCACCGAAGGAAGAAGCCTTGCTGCAAACATTCAGTTAGTGCTCAACAATGCAAAAGTAGGTGCGGAAATTGCAAAAGCCTATCATTTTGCTTAGAAAAAAACAATTTGCGGATTTTAGGGTTATGTTCTATAATTCATTCTTAGCCAATAAAAACATGAATAAAGTCGTAACTCCTTATCAATCAAAGGAATCGAAAAAAGAACAGGTAACGCAGATGTTTGATAGCATTGCGCCAACCTATGACAAATTGAACCGTATTATGACGGTAGGTATTGACATTTTGTGGCGTAGAAAGGCGGTGAAATTGTTAGCTCCTTATCAACCCAAAGTGATGGCGGATATTGCTACGGGAACAGGCGATTTTGCCATTGAGTCCATGCGATTGAAACCTACGAAAATTTATGGGATTGATATTTCTCCCCAAATGTTAGAGGTTGGGAAAGTGAAAATGAAGAAGTTGGGATATGATAAGGTGATTGAAATGACCGTAGGCGATTCCGAAAAATTATTGCTAGAAGATAATAGCATTGATGCCATCACGATTGGTTTTGGGGTGCGTAATTTCGAAGATTTGAAACAAGGTTTGTCTGAAGTATTGCGTGTATTAAGACCCGGCGGTGCAGTGGTGATTTTGGAGCCTTCTTTCCCTACCATGTTCCCGCTAAAACAGTTGTTTAACCTTCATTTTAAAGTACTTACGCCTATGGTAGGCAAACTTATCTCTGGCGATGACAGTGCTTATAAATATTTACCTGAATCTGTGGGAGCTTTTCCAAATGGGCAGGATTTTCTGAATATTTGTACTGAAGTGGGCTTCAAAAAAGGCACATATCATCCACTTACTTTTGGAATGTGTTCGATGTATTTGCTAGAAAAATAAATAAAGTAGAGGATAAGTGATAGTTGACAGGGGATAGGTAACAAGTAATAACGACTTATTTTTTAGGGTGGGACTTATTAATTTCACTAAATTAATTGCACTTAAAATGCTTGTTGTACGGGCTGCTTCAGCTGCCCTCCATTGGCAAAAACTTCGTTTTTGCGCTGATGCGGCAGCTAAAGCAGCCGCTACAAAAGTGCGTTTATTCAATTGATTTTAATAAGTCCCACCCTAAAAAATAAAAAACAAGAAAATTTAGTCTATGAAAAGTGTAATACAAATGCACATTTCTAATAATCAGTATTTTATATAACCCATTTATCACTTATCCTCTATCACTTTTCACCTAAAAAATATGTACTGCAAACTCCTTTCTCACACGCATTTATCTCATATTTCCTCTGCTTCTGGTGTTGAGTTTTTCGAGGAGAAATTATACATCATGGGCGATGACATTGCAACGCTTTTTGTTTGCGATGTAAAAGGAAATCCCCTAGAAAAAATACAATTATTTGATACTGAACATTTAAACCGCATTCCCAAAAAACAAAAACCTGATTTTGAAGCGATGGCAATCGTGGAAAAAGAAGGCGAATTGTATTTAGCTTTGGCGGGTTCTGGCTCTAAAAATATTTACAGAGATAAGTTGCTTTTGGTCAAGTTGCAAGGACAAAATAAGCATAAAGTGCTAAGGCGCAGCCTTGTGAATTTTTATGATATGTTACGTGATTTGCCCGAAATCAAAGAGTTAAATATCGAAGGTTTGGTCGAAATCAATGGTTTGCACATTTTCTTTCAAAGAGGGGGCGTATTTCAGGATAATTATGTAATTATCAGCGATTTATTTGAAGACGTAGCATCATTTAACCTTTTTGACTTAGCAACGCCCAGCATCGAAGGAATAAAAACAGGCATTTCTGGGGCAGCCTATCATGCCGAAACAGATAGCCTTTGGCTTTGTGCCTCTGCCGAAGACACAAGCAACGCGATTGATGATGGCGAAATTAAAGGAAGTTGTATTGCCGTAATGTATGATTTTCATGCAAAAAAAGCCAATGAACATTTTGTAATTGACGAATATTGGATACCTTCCTTTTTAAAAGGGCAAAAAATTGAATCCCTTGCCCTCAAAAAAGTAGTAGAAAATCAACGCTTCCAGTTTTTTGCCGTTGCCGACAATGACAACGGAACGAGCGAGTTATTTGAGCTGGAAATTGAAATAAGTGGAGAGAAATAAGCAGTAAATATAAACTGATAGGCAGAAACGTTAACACGCAGTGCCTATCAGGTAATCGGATTTTGTATTATTTTTGACCTA
>JBJXHA010000688.1:0-8029 GCA_046160275.1 Bacteroidia bacterium
CATTAATCGGAATACTTGTGAAGCGAGTTGTTCTAGGGGTAGTATAAAACAAGTTCCATGGGTTAATACCTACTCCGCTTTCAAGTTCTTGATGAGGTAATCTAGATCCGCCATTAGGCCCGTGATTTACGTACCCGCGAGAAAACTGGTAGTTTTGTCCAGTTGTTACTCCTGTAGTAAATTGTCCACGCAAAGAGAACGCGTGTCCCAATGCCTTTTGCACATTGATACCAATTCCATAGCCAGCTCCAGACTTTACGTCACCCGAAGTGAAAGCCGAACCCAGCATAATACCTACAGCCCAATTGCTTCTTTTTTGAGCAGGGAACAAGTAATTTCCTTGGTTGTAGGAATCTTGTTGTTTCTGTAAACGAGGGGGGATATTTTTATCATTCCCATTACCTCCGTTTGTTGGTGCAGGCGTGTTTTGTCCTAGTACTAGGTTGGCTGACAAAACCCCTGCAAGTGTGAGCGCGAAAAAAAGTTTTGAACTTCTCATTATACTTCCTAAAATTAATAATAAAGAGGGCAATATTGTGAATATTAACACTGTGTTTTACTTTTGGCAGTTCAGAAGGAACAAAGATGATTATTTATTTGATAAACATTTTGTTACAATATACTTGCCAAACTTCGTTTCTATTCCTATCATTTCTACCTTTTTATTACACAAATAGGCACGACTATTTGTAGGTAAAAAGAAAGAGGTGAAACTTTTTTGAATCAATATCTTGTTTTGACTTTGAATATTAAGTTACTTTTTGAAGGTTAATATAAATACTATAAGAATTTTATTCCAAGAAATATTTTTAATGTTTTTTTTCTGTAATTTGTTTGTTATCAGTATCTTATGGTTGTTTTTTTAAGGCTAAAAAAGTCACTTTATCCATTGAAACCATTACAGAAGATGCTGCACAATTTTCCATTTGTTGTGGTTTTTTTTTATCTATCTTTACCTCAATTTGCAAAATCTTCTCCGAGATTTCGAATACTTTTTTGATAATTTCATAACACTTTTTCTCTAATAAGTTTCCGCCTTTCTCAAATTCTTTGTCTATAATTTTATAAACCGCTGCATAATTTATCGTGTCGCTTATTTCATCAGAAAAAAAAGATTCGGTGATGTCTGCGTGCAATTTTATGTTAATCACAAAATGATTTTTCTCTATCTTTTCTATTTCATACAAACCAAGCAATGCTTCCTTTTCTATGTTTTCGAGTGCAATAATAGTGATTATCATAAAAAAAAAAACAACAATTGCTAAAAAAAAATTACCTATAATATTCTAACTTAAACATTGATATATTTTCTTAGCTCAATTTCTACTGTTTCGAGTTCACAATTTCTTGTCAATTGGTTGCGATAAGCAATAGAAACTTCGTTTTTTTCTTCAGAAATTACGACAACAAGCACATTCGTAATTTCGCTAATTCCTAAAGCTGCTCGATGCCTTGTCCCTAATTCTCCAGGCAAATCGTTTTGTTCGCTTGTTGGTAAAATAGCCCTAACTGCTACAATTTCTCCATATTGAACAATAACCGCACCGTCATGAAAAGGGCTTGCTTTTTGAAAAATTGTTACCAGCATATCTCCTGATAATGCAGTTGAAAGTGGGTGAGAACTCTTCAAAACCCCCAAAATATCTTCTTGAGAGAAAACAATTAACGCTCCTTCCTTCTTTTGCAAAATCCTTTTTATCCCTCGTAAAGTTTCCGACACCAATAAATCAATTTGGATTGAGGGGCGTTGCGGAATTAGAAGGCGCTGAATATTAATATTTTGAATAAAATCTGCGGAAATTCTTCTAATTTCAGGCGCAAATAATACTACAAAAGCCAATGCCCCTAAGCCCAAAAATCTGTCTAACAAAGTTTCCAACAAAACAAAATCAAACAAATCTACGATTTTCCACACCAAGAACAACATCGCTACGGCAAACCCTATTTTCAAAATTACACTTCTTCTTACAATTTCAAATAATTTATAAAATAAAAAAGAAACGATAACAATATCCAAAATATCAACCAAACGAACCGTTAGAAAACCAATTTGAAATAACTTCATTTTCTGAATGATAAGTCATAAAAGATGAGCGTTTTATGTTTATTTTCTACCCCAAAAAAGAAGCCAATTTATGCGTTTGATTTCATGGTTTCATATAATTTGATTATATCCACAGCCTCTTTTACATCATGTGTCCGCAAAAGTCTTGTTCCTGCTTCAAGCGCTTTTAGATGCAAAGCAGAGGACAAAGGTAACACTTCTGTTGGTTTTTTATCCACTAATTTATATAACATCGACTTTCGAGAAACACCCGTTAAGATTGGGAGGTGAAAATGTTGAAAGTCACCCATTTTTTGAAACAACACATAATTGTGTTTGAGGGTTTTTCCAAAGCCAAACCCTACATCTAGCACAATATCACGAACCCCCACAAGACGGGCTTTTTGTAGTTTTTCCACAAAATACGCCCAAATTTCGTCAAAGATACAAGTATAATGTGGATTATGCTGCATGGTTTGTGGCGTACCTTGAATGTGCATAAGTATATAGGGAGCTTGATAAGCAGCTACCGTTTCATACATCTGCTCATCAAGTGAGCCACCTGAGATGTCATTGATAATATGCGCCCCCAAGTCCAGCATTGTTTTTGCTACTTTGGACCGAAATGTGTCAATAGATAAAATAATTTGCGGAAAATGATAAAGGATTGCTTCTACGGTAGGGTAAAGGCGGTTGATTTCCGCCTCAATAGCAATGTCCTCAGCCCCTGGACGGGTAGAGTAGCCCCCGATATCTATGATTGAAGCACCTTCGTTTACCATTTTCTCAACCTGCTTCAACGCACTAGACACAGTATTATAACAGCCGCCATCAGAAAAACTATCTGGCGTTACGTTAAGAATACCCATCACTTGGGGCTTATCCAAGGATATGATTCTTCCTCTGCAATTTAATGAGAAGGAAGTGTACATCGTTTACGTATGGTTGGTTAGAGGTTAATGCAAAATATACTGACTAGGTTAGAATCATTATATCTCAATACAAAAATATGTTTTTTTTCTCTTATCTCCAAATATTTGCGTTTATTTTTTTAAAATAACCTTCCTTAATTGCGTATTTATCGAGTAATAAAAGTTTGTTTTTAATAGTAAATATTGATTTGTGTTATATAAAATTTAATTAATACGAATGAAAATATATGTGTATGTAAGAAGTTATCTGCATTTTTTTAATTATAAAAATAACTTTTTTCGCTCCATTCTTACGATAAATGCTTGTTATGCTTTAATGGTTTTTGGGTAGTTTCCAACTTTACTTTATTTTTAAGAAATTTTTAAAAAGGCATGACACATACATAAAAAGAACAATTATTTTTACTCCGCTTGTAACAAACCTAGCGTTCCTTATACTAAAATTTGAACAATTAAAAGAAAATGCGTTTTTTTGCATAGATTTATCCAAAGGGGGTATTTCCGTTGTAATTTGAGAAAGCATGAAAATACACCTTATCTTGTTAGAGGCTGTGATTGGCGGTCTGAAGTTGATTTTTGAAGATAAGAAAGCTGCCGATAAAGTAATCGAACAATTGCTAAAGGCAAATCCTCGATGGGGGGCAAGGGATAGAGGTTTTGTGGCTGAAACCATGTACGATATGGTTCGGCATTGGCGGTTGTTGTGGTGTGTGGTGCAAAAGCCTGAAAACTTTCACCCTAAAGCCTTGTTTGAAATATGGGGTATCTATCATCAACTTTTTCATACTGAAATGGAAGGTAGAGAAAAAGAAATTCAACGTATTTGGCAACAAATTGGCTTAACTAGCCGTTTCTTGCCTGATATTTGGAGGGAACGATATGAAACGGCAAAAACACAGCCCGAAGTATTTCATTCGTTTAGTGATTGGATGCATGAGCGAGCAAAAGCAGAGCTAGGGGAAGAGTGGGAAGCGCAGATGGTGGCATTGAACCAGAAAGCAAAAGTGATTTTGCGCGTGAATACGTTAAAAACTACAATAGACGCGCTTCAGCAGCAGTTGGCGAAGGAATTTGGCATAGAAACGGATAGGGTAGAGGGGGCAGCAGATGCTTTAGTTTTGCAAAGACGAGTCAATCTTTTTCAACACGCTACTTATCAAGCGGGTTTGTTTGAAATACAAGACGCTAATTCTCAGTTAGTTGCTTCCTTTTTAAATGCAGAGGCAGGTATGCGTGTCATTGATGCTTGTGCAGGCGCAGGAGGTAAAACCTTGCATTTGGCGGCTTTGATGCAAAATAGAGGCAAAATTATCTCCCTAGATGTGGAAGATAGAAAATTGCAGGAGTTGCAGCGAAGGGCGAAACGTGCAGGCGCAAATATCATTGAAACGAAGTTAATTGAAAATCACAAAACGATTAAACGATTAACGGCTTCGGCGGATAGGTTGTTGTTAGATGTGCCTTGTTCAGGAATTGGGGTATTGCGAAGAAACCCTGATGCAAAATGGAAACTTTCAAGCGAGTTTTTGGCACAAGTTCAACAAACGCAACAAGAAATTCTGCGTACTTATAGTAAAATGTTGAAACCTGAAGGGCAAATGGTCTATGCAACTTGTAGCATACTTCCTTCCGAAAATCAACAACAAGTAGTGATATTTCTTGCACAAAACCCTGATTTTGAGCTGATTGAAGAAAAAATATTGCTACCCTCAACTTCGCATTTTGACGGTTTTTATATGGCAAAATTAGGTAAAAAAGAAGCGAAGGAGCTCGATAAAAGCTAAGGAAAAAACGATTTTAACAAACTAGTGATAATTTGACAAATGAAAAAGTGGGCTTTAGACATTTCTTACAATGGTGCAAAATATGCGGGATGGCAGATTCAAGCACACGCTAACACCGTACAAGCAGAATTAACTCACGCGCTCCGACTGCTTTTAGGGGAAACAGTAGAAACAAGGGGCGCAGGTAGAACTGATGCAGGGGTTCACGCCAAACAGATGATTGTGGATTTGGAATGTGAAACAGAACTTACAAGCAAGCTGGTGTATCGGCTCAATAGTATGTTGCCTGTGGATATTTGCATTAATCGCTTGCTGCGACCACTCAATCCTGAGTTTAATGCACGTTTTGATGCCACTAGCCGAACTTACCAGTATTTTATCGCCTTAAAAAAGGATCCTTTTTTGGTAAACAATGCTTGGTATTATTGGGGGACGCTCGATTTGGAGAAAATGAACGAGGCTTGTGCTGTTTTGTTCAAGTACGAGGAATTTGGGGCGTTCGCCAAAGCACATGGACAACAAAAAACCAATGTCTGCGAAATCATAAAAGCAGAGTGGGTGAAAGAAGGCGATATGTTGGTTTTCACGATTGAAGCAAATCGTTTTTTGCGTGGCATGGTGCGTGCTATCGTCGGCACAATGACCGACATTGGGCGAAGAAAAATTTCTGTTGCTGATTTTGAGGCAATTATAGAATCACAAGACCGCAAACTAGCGGGCGTTTCTGCGCCAGCACACGCTTTGTTTTTAACAGAAGTAAACTACCCCGAAGGAACTTTTGAGCAAAAGTCGTCTTTAATCTAAAAGTAAAAGAAGGCGTATAAAAAGTTCAAAACTACTCAGCGTGTTCCGAACATTTGTTTCTTCGAATGATTTTTACAAGAAAAAACCGAGTTGTCTTTCGACAAACTCGGTTTTCTGTATATTTCGTAAAAAACTATGCTTCTGTTCTGCCTTCTGATGCGGCTTCCACTTCTGCTGTGTTTTCTTCTTCTTCTTTTTGACGAGTAGCTTCTTTTTCAATTTTCTCATCTTCTTTGCGTTTTTTGCGCTCTTGAAGACCTTCTACTACTGCGTCAGCAACTGTACGCACGATAATTTGGATTGCTTTTGCAGCATCATCATTACCAGCGATAGGAAAATCAACTTCATTAGGGTTGCTGTTTGTATCTACAATTGCAATCGTAGGAATACCTAGGCGTTTTGCTTCTGCGATAGAAATATGCTCCTTTTTGATGTCAACGATGAACAAAGCCGAAGGCAAACGAGATAAATCTTCGATACCACCTAAGATTTTGTACAATTTTCCTAATTCACGGTCAAGCATAGAACGCTCTTTTTTGTTGATACGCTCCCAAGTGCCATCGCCTTTCATTTTTTCGATACCTTGCATACGTTTGATGCTTTTACGCACCGTAGGGAAGTTGGTAAGCATACCACCCAACCAACGCTCAGTAACGAAAGGCATACCAATGCGTCTTGCTTCGTTTTGCACGATTTCTTTCGCTTGTTTTTTGGTAGCCACGAACAAAATCTTTCTGCCAGAAATTGCTAATTGTTTTGCAACTTTCGCTGCTTCATCTAGCATTTTTTGCGTTTTGTTCAAGTCTATAATGTGAATGCCGTTACGCTCCATGAAGATATAGGGAGCCATTCTTGGGTCCCATTTTTTCCTCAAGTGTCCAAAGTGTACGCCAGCATCTAGTAATTCTTGATATGTAGCCATTTTTGATAACAGAAAATCAGTGAACAGTTATCAAGGAGCAGTTATCAGTAAACCCTTATTTAAAACTAAGTGCCTGAGAATGAACTGCTTTTTGACGATGTTCGGGTTAAGAATAATAAGATGAAAAAAAGTTTGAAAATTAACGTTTAGAGAACTGTGCAGAACGTCTTGCTTTGCGTTTACCGAATTTCTTACGCTCAACCATACGAGAATCGCGGGTTAAATAACCTGCTTTTTTCAATGCTGGGCGCAATTCAGGGTTCATTTCTTGCAAAGAACGAGAAAGTCCCATGCGAACCGCTTCTGCTTGACCAGTGATACCACCGCCGTCAACATTAATGAAAACATCAAACTCTTCTACGTTTACACCTGCCACTTTAAAAGGAGCAGTAACTTTATCGCTCAATAATTTATGAGGGAAATAAACAGTGTGTTCTTTACCATTAACGGTAATTTTGCCTGTTCCAGCAGGGCGCAAAAATACACGCGCCACTGATGTTTTTCTTCTGCCTACGTTTACAACTTGATTCATAGAATTGTGGTGTTGAAATGTGAATGGATAGAAATGATGATTACAAACCTAACGAATCTACAGAAATAACCACAGGATTTTGAGCTGCTTGTGTGTGTTCAGCACCTCCATAAATACGGATATTCGTTAGAATTTGGTTCGCCAAGCGATTTTTAGGTAACATACCTTTGACCGCGTGCATCAGTACCTTTTCTGGCGTATTTTTCATTAATTTCTTTACTGGGGTAAAACGTTGACCACCTGGATAAAGAGAATAACGAACATACGTCTTCTGCTCCATCTTACGACCTGTTAGGCGTATTTTAGAAGCATTAATCACAATCACATTGTCGCCGCAATCTACGTGAGGAGTAAAGTAGGGTTTGTCTTTCCCACGTAAGATGTGAGCAATCCGGCTTGCGAGCCTTCCAAGAATCTGTCCCTCTGCGTCGATTACGACCCAGCGTTTCTCAACAGATTGCTTGTTTGCTGAAATAGTTTTGTAACTTAAAGTGTCCATTGATTTGTAAATCAATAATTTAATAAAATAGTTCTATCAATTGGGGCGCAAAGTTAGGTTTTTGGTTTGAAAGTAACAAACTTTTTTTGAAATATTTAGACTTTGAGGCTTGTTAAGATGAAAAATGAGGTTTCCCGTTCACAATAACAGCCTTTTAATCCTTCGCAGATACGCGGCAGTTGCGCTTTGCCCGTTTCTTTTTTCTTCCTTAGAGCATGTTTAAATTTTATTTTACAGGTTGATAATCAACCCACTCGGCTGTCAATCTGTAAGATTCTTATCAAGCATTGTATCAAAATTGTGTTTCAAACTATAGTGTTCAAGCAGAAGGTGATAAGATTCTTGGCAGAATGACAGTCAAGAAAAAATAAAAAAATGTCAACGAAAAAGCCCAGCCCTTTTGTGTAAGAAAAGGAGCCAGGCGATGTATTATAAAAAGAGAAGGAAAATGGATATTACCCCCCGTATTATTACGAATATTGAAAGAAATGTTTTCATTGAGGGGTTTATTA
>JBJXHA010000689.1:0-2783 GCA_046160275.1 Bacteroidia bacterium
ATATTGATTGATTGAAATAACCAAAAGATGATTGCTCGGAACTTCATCGACACGTTGTTTTGCTTCAGTTTTGGCTGTCTTCAAACGCCATGCTAGCGTATTCGGCTGTTTTGCCCAATTCAGTAACAATTCAAAATTATTTTGAGGCGGTTCTGGTTCGCCATAACTTTGTGATTGTTCTTGTTGTATCGCCCGATGTGCATTGGTATTAGAGTAAAATTGTTGTTCATCGTCTTTTTTAGCTTCCGCAAAAGCCTCAGCTAATGTTTTGCCTTCTTGCAATTCATCATAAAATTCTTTTGCAAATTTAAAAGCATAATCGTCCATAATTACACCTTCGGCAGCAATAACAGCGGCTACACCACGTAGTGTTAGATTTTTTGCAAAATTCCGAAGTCGGCAACTATTGAGAAAAATAAACTGAATATGCTCTTGAAAATCAAGCCAATGCATCAAATCATCGAACTGGATTTCTTGATTTTCTTTCAGATAAAGCACATGCTCTATGGTATTATTGCTAAGATTAGAATCAAAACCAGAGAAATGGAAAATTTGCATCCGATTTCGATACTCTGGCTTTGTAAAGTATTCCATAACCTCTTGTTTATCAGGGTCATGTAAGAAAAATGCTTCGGCATTATTGGCTTCGATAGTCTCGCGCAAGATGCCTTCCAAAGCGGCACGTTCTTCAATTGTGTAGGGCAGTTTTTGGTCGGGATTAGCAAAAACAAAAATATACAAAGGTTTATCTGTTGTTTCTTTTTCTTTTTCAGCTTGCGCCAAAAATGGAATAATTGCGCTTTTTTCGCTAGGCAAAGGCAGATTTTTTTCTTGAAAACTCGCTTTTAACGCATCATCGGTAGCTTTATTGAATATTCCATTCGTAGAGGCATCATAAATTCCTAAGCTCCGCAACAAATATTGAATCTCTAAAACTTCATTTTTAACTGCTAAAAACGGACGTTTTGCTGCCGAAGGCGCAGCATAAAGCCTAGGCGCAACATCAACAATTAAAGGGGAAGTTGAATATTGTCGAAGTTGATTTTGGTTATTTTGAGAAAACGTTGCCACCAATTTCTGTAAAGGCAATCTTCCTTTACTTTGCGCATTGATACCAAAGAAATAAGTATCAGCAGCTCCATTTAGATAAATACCCGAGAGAAAAATTAATTTTTCCGAAGGCAATTTTTCAAACTCATAAGTCACATTGATAAATGCTGTGGTATATGGCAAAAGTCTATTTTTCTCATTATAAAAATCAAGTAACATTTTATCTAAAGGCACAGGGGAGGTTGTGCTCTTTTGCTCGTAGATAAAAACACTATCTTCGGGTTTTGTTTCGTCGAAAAGAGAATTTAAAATACTGTGAATTTCGTCACTCAACGGCGCTATTCTTACTTTAATGCTAATAAAACCATTAAGTTCTTTTATTTCTCTCCTTACATTTTCTTCAAAAACGATAATTGAATTCTGAGTAGCATCTGCTTTAAAATCGCCGATAAAAATAGCAAATAAAGTTGGTTTAATTTCTTTCTCTGAACTAGGCATTTTAGCCATTACTTTATCAGGCACTTCCATGACTACGGCATTTTTATCCGCAGCATCGCTCATAAAAGGTGTAAGTTCAGCCATATTGAGGTGTTCAACTTGACCCATTACAACCTTTTTCAATTGTTCCGCCGATTGTGTTAGCTGCTGAAATGAAGCGGGACTACTTTGATTAGGTGCTAACAATTGCATATTATAACGGTCACCTGCTCGTTTAGAAATCTCAACTAAACGCATCATTTCCGCTGCCATCATTGTATCGTCAGGCGCACGATTTATATCCTCTACGGCATTTTTCATTGCCGTTTTCATCATTGTTGCCGCTTTTTGTGGTTGTAAATAACTCAGCGCCATCCATTCTTGTGCGTCGCGGAAAGATTGGTATATTTTATGATTTTCACTTCTATATACTTTAATATATTGTAATAAAAAAGCTGCTACTTTCTCAATTTGAGGAACTTTTGCATCGTTTTTGCCACGTGCAGACTGTTGCCAGTAATCCATCAGAACATTTCGAATCGCTTGAGACATTTCGTAAGTTTCGAAGCTGATTTCTTCAAAAAGTGGAGAAAGTAAAAGGTCGGATACTGCAATGCGATGTATTTCGAGGGTTTGCCCTCGGTCTTCGTAGGTTGAAAAATTAAACCAAAGCCGATGCAGTAAGTCAGGCGTAAGGACTACGGGCAATGCCGCATAACAGGCTAAAAGAAAATGCCCATCACCGTATTCTCGGTAACGCTCCACCACAAATCGCTGATAAAATACCTCTACTTTATAGCGTTCGATTGGTGACAACAAGTCTAATTTTAACCCATCGGGTAGCATTCTCTTTTAGTACATTTTAGATGTTGTAGGTATATATTGTTTTTGGTTTTTCTTCCTTTTTTTCTGTTGGTTTTATTTTTGGTTTAGCTGGAATAATCACATAATTATATTCAACACCTGCCGAAGTGTTTTGTGGTAACACATTTGGCAAAGGCGCGGCAACAGCTTTTGGCAGTTTGAAATGAATTTGAATTTTTTGATGATCTACAACATGCATATTTCTCACTTTTTCAACTGCAAACTTCATTAATTTGACAACTCTTACGGCTTCTTCATCGCAACCATGCCCAATTCCCGAAATTACTTTTACATGAGTGACTTCCCCTCTATTATTAATATCTAAAAACAAGTGCACAGAGCCCTCTATTTTTTTTTGTCAAAGCTGCTTCTGGATAACGCAAGTGCTTTTG
>JBJXHA010000690.1:0-2880 GCA_046160275.1 Bacteroidia bacterium
GTAAATGCAGCGAATAAGTCACTTTTAGGTGGCGGCGGTGTTGATGGTGCGATACATCGTAAAGGCGGTAAAGCGATTCTGGACGACTGCATGGCAATCAGAGCCAAACAAGGCGGTTGCAAAACGGGAGAAGCCGTGCTGACAACAGGCGGTAATCTTCCTGCCAAATATGTGATACATACGGTGGGGCCGATTTGGAATGGTGGCAACAGAAAAGAAGCGGAATTATTGGCAAACTGTTATAAAAATAGTCTAAATATCGCTCACGAACAAGGTTTTAAAACCATCGCTTTTCCAAATATCAGCACCGGGATTTATGGTTTCCCAAAAGATTTGGCAGCAGAAATTGCTATCAAAACCGTTCAAGAGCATCCGTTTTTTAGCAGTTTTGAACAAGTTATTTTTGCTTGTTTTGATGCAGAAAATTTGGAAATTTATCAGCATATTTTAAAAATGAACAATAAATTATTATTAATCGGCACGATTGCAGGAGATATGATTGGTGCGCCTTATGAAAGAATGAAGGCAGCCAAACCAATAGGAATGCCGCTTTTCAATAAACTTTATTCTTTTTCAGATGATACTGTAATGACGATTGCAACAGCCAGTAAATTAGTTAATAACTCTAACTATGTAGCTGAATATCAGTATTTTGGAAGAAAAAACCCTAATCGTGGTTATGGCGGAATGTTTAAGCAATGGATAGAAAGTGACCGCCCCGAACCTTACAATAGCTACGGCAATGGTTCTGGAATGAGAGTGAGTCCTGTGGCGTATTTTTTTGAAACTATCGAAGAAGTTTTGGCGGAAGCGGAAGCAAGTGCGAGCGTTACACACAATCATCCCGAAGGTATCAAAGGCGCACAAGCGATTGCTTCGGCTGTTTTTATGGCTCGAAAAGGACATAGCAAAGCGGAAATCAAGGCTTTTATCAGTAAAAAATTTGAGTACAATTTGGATAGAACCTTAGATGAAATTCGTCCAACATATACTTTTGATGTTACTTGCCAAGGTTCTGTGCCTGAGGCGATTATCGCATTTTTAGAGAGCGCAGATTTCGAAGATTGTGTTCGGTTAGCGATTTCTATTGGCGGCGATACGGACACTATCGCAGCAATGGCAGGTGGCATCGCAGAAGCATTTTATGGCAGTGTTCCAACGCATATTTATGACGAGGTTGTGAGTCGTTTGCCTGAGGAAATGATAAAAGTTTTGAGTGAATTTACGGAGAAAGTAATATTTTTTAATAAATTTCTATAATTTCATAATTATCATCATTTACAAAATACTGAATATTAGTAAAATTATTGACGATTGTTTCGATAATATGATTTGTTCCACAATTACCAACACGCAGCCAAATAATTTTAGGTGGTGCTTGATGTATTAAAATATGGTGTTGAAAATCTTCATCTAAAGTTAAAATAGCATCAAATTGATTTTGTCGAGCGTACATAAATATCTGGTAATCATCAGTATCCATTAATCCGACATCACGAACATGAACAAGATTATCGAAAAGTCCTTCCAACTTTGGAATAATTCGATGTGAAATATTTTGGTCAATCAAAATTTTCATAGACTAAGCAGCCGTAGCAAAAAAAGTACGATGTGTCCTAACAGCAGTAAATTCCAAAGCGATATTTATATCTTCGGAAGTGAGTTCGGGAAAATCTTCTAAGATTTCCTTTTTATCCATACCCGAAGCCAAATAACGTAAAATATCCTCTACGGTAATTCGCATACCTCGAATACATGGTTTGCCACTGCGTTTGCCGCTTTCTATGGTTATTATATTTTTATAAACAAACATGATCTAATATTTTTTAATTTTTTACAAAAATAAACCTTTTTTTTTAATATCGCAAAATTATTTTAAAAATAAACAACCCAAGTTGGTGCTTGGCTTTACATTATGAAACTAATAAATATCAATACTCAATACAATATCAAAACCTTCTTATTTCCTGATAATCAACCACATATCATGGTAGAAAACATCGAAGAAGGCGATGAAGTGAAAGTCGTATGTTCCTTGACCGATGCGAATACCTTATTGCAATTGTTGCAATGCGCTAATGCTTTGGATCATCTTTTTGCAAAGAAAAAAGCGCTTTACATTCCTTATTTGATGGGCGCAAGGTTTGATAGAGTGATGCAATCAGGCGATAGTTTTGATTTGCAAGTCATTGCGAAAATGATTAATAGCTGTGGTTTTGAAAAGGTCATTTTGTATGACGTACATTCTGATGTCGCAACGGCTTTGATACGCAATTCGGTTAACGTGAGTAATCGCTTTTTGGTTGAAACTTATACTCAAAAAGATGCTGTTCTGATTTGTCCTGATGCTGGTGCAGCGAAGAAAATCAAGCATTATTTTGATTGGAATGCTAATATTGTAGATGTCGTATATTGCATCAAGTCAAGGGATTTATCGAATGGCAAGATTACACTCAAAGTGCTTGAGCCTGAAAAATGCGAAGGGCGAAACTGCGTGATTATTGACGATATTTGTGATGGCGGTGGTACGTTTTTAGCCATAGCAAATCAAATTAAAGCAGCACATTTGACACTAATTGTGACGCATGGAATCTTTTCAAAAGGTGTGGAAATACTACAACAAAAAATCAATCAAATTATCACACCAAACTCGACCCCCCCCGACCCCTCCAAAGGAGGGGAGAGCCAACAGGACGACAAAGCACACGATAATTTTTTAAAAATTATTGAGATAAGATATTGATTTTCAAATAAATAAAATTGCCACGTTTTGCCTCTGCGTTGGCAAGTCCTCTCCTTTGGAGAGGATTTAGGAGAGGTCTGATTATGCTACCAATACTATTAAAAGACGGCTACAAAGTCGGTCATAAATTTCAATAT
>JBJXHA010000691.1:0-18168 GCA_046160275.1 Bacteroidia bacterium
ATGGCACTTGTATTTTTATCTCGCACATAAAAACGCAAAGTTATGACTTTTTTGCGCTTTTTTTATCATACATTTTGCTACACAACCTACAAGTATTCTATCCCTCCAAAATATTGATAATGAGTAAGTGAAAATCATTTTCCATTAAGTACTCGGTAAGAATTAGTTTATGTTATTATTTCTGCTTAAAGTATTGATAGCGAGTAAGTTAATATCATTCTCAATTATTAATTATCCATTACTTATCAATTCTTAATTATCCATTACTTACTTGAGAATCTTTGGGAAATATATGTTTCCTAAGTTGCTGCTGCGCCCGCATTTCTATAATAATAAATAGCATAAAGCCCTAACGCCATATATAATTCCATGTTTTTATCTTCCCAAGTAGGAAGGGTAAGAATTTTGGAAACATAGCCCTCGCTAAAACTAAATTTTGTGGCATACCTCATCAAAGGTGTATGATTTTCGTCTGCCCATTGCCAAGCATAAGCCCACCATTTCTCTTTAATGGTTTCTAGGTAAATAACTTTTTCTGGATCATAGCGCAATCTTAGCCTTAATTGAATGGTAGAGAAGGCCTTCACTGTTTCTAACATCGCAATTTCCTCCCCCGAAACCTTATCAAATACAGAAAATTCGCCAATGGTGGAGTAGGTAAATATCCATTCTCCGCTTGGTAATCTCACCGTAACCTCTGTTCCCCAAGTAGAATACATCATTTCCCCAATTACTTGATTTTCAAGCCATAGCAAAGAAGATTGCCCAAGCCAAGCATTTTTAGGTTTCCAAACCAGCCCATTAAAAGTTAAGTTATCTTGCATATTATTTATCGTTTCGGTAAAAATAAGTAGGCAAATCTAGGAAAATATTACAAATTTACGCAAACAATAAACCATTCCTTTTAAAAAAGGTTTCTGTTTTATTTCCATTGCTTATGAACACATTCGGAACGCTTTTTCGCATCACAACTTTTGGAGAATCGCATGGAAAAGGCATCGGTGTTGTGATTGATGGTTGTCCTTCGGGGCTTTTTTTGGATATGGAATATATTCAAACACAACTAGATAGGCGAAAACCTGGACAATCTCGCATTAGCTCGCAGCGAAAAGAAGGCGACAAAGTAGAATTGCTTTCAGGTCATGTAGAATATGTAAGCACAGGCACACCCCTAGCGTTTCTGATTCAGAATGAAGATGCCCGCTCCAAAGACTATGACAACATGGCGCAACTCTATCGCCCTTCTCATGCCGATTATACCTATCACAAAAAATATGGTTTGCGCGATGTGGCAGGCGGAGGTAGGGCTTCTGCACGCGAAACAGCAACGAGAGTTATTGCTGGCGCGGTAGCAAATTTGTATTTACAAAAAGTCAGTGCTATCAAAATAGAAGCATGGACATCATCGGTTCATACCCTTCATTTAACAGAAATTCCTCAAAATATCGCATTTGAAACAGAAATGACACGCGCTACCCATTGCCCAGATGAAAGCCTTGCAAATCAAATGTTTACACGAATTGATGAAATGCGAAAAGCAGGTGATTCAGTAGGGGGAATTATTACTTGTCGTGTAAAAAATGTGCCTGTAGGCTTGGGTGAGCCGCTTTTTGATAAACTTCATGCAGCATTAGGGGCGGCAATGCTGTCTATTCCTGCGGTAAAAGGTTTTGAAATTGGAAGCGGATTTGCAGGTACAGAAATGACAGGAAGCCAGCACAATGACCTTTTTTATGCGGAAGAAGGCAGAATTAGAACGCATACCAATTATTCGGGCGGCATACAAGGCGGCATTAGCAATGGAGAGGACATTGTTTTTCGGGTGGCATTTAAACCGACTGCCACCATTTTGAAACCCCAAACCACCGTTGATATCGAAGGAAATCCTGCCATCTTAGCGGCAAAAGGCAGGCATGACCCTTGCGTTGTGCCTCGCGCTGTGCCCATTGTTGAGGCAATGACAGCTTTGGTTTTAGTTGATTTTTGGTTAAGGAATGGGTAAGTAATTGATAATTAATAATTGAAAATGGATGGTAATTAAATTATTGATTATCAGGCACTTATGATGATTTAAAAACCTTAATGCTTTTGATAAAGTACTTAAGATAAGAATAACAAAGCCTTTAAGGAAGAAAATCTATACAACTAACGCCCTAAAGCGAAAGTCGTATAGATTTTTTTGAATTTAGCAAGTTGTTAAAATGCTGATTTTTAATTTTTTTAAAATAAAAACCTATTATTATCTCGCCCCTAGTCTTTTCAAGGCTTCTTTTGCTTTTACATTTCCTTTGGCTGCGGCTAGGCGGTAGTAGCGAAGTGCATCTGTGTTAGAGCGACCTACCCCAATGCCATATTCGTAGAAAAAACCGAGTTTCCATTGTGCTTCATCGAAGTCTTGGTTGGCAGCTTTTTCATACCAAGAAGCGGCAAGGCTCGAATTAGGCGGCACAGTGCGCCCTACTTCATACATTGTCCCTAAATGGTATTGCCCCATTGCGTTTCCACCTTCGGCTGCTTTACGAAACCATTTTATTGCCTCATACGCATCTTGTTTCACCCCCAAGCCACCGCTATACATAAAACCCAACTGCGCTTGCCATCTACTACTGAAATATTGGCTACTTTTGTATTTAAAATATTTAGGGAAAGCTGTTTCGTAATCCCGTGCATTAAAATAATTTTCTGCTTCGTTCATGTCTTTTTGCACAACTTCAGGCTTCAATTTGTCATCTAAGGTAAAATTGGAAGTACCGCTTTTGGGCGTAAAAGTCGTAGTAGGTTTCGGTTTTGGCTCTTCCTTTGGCGGAAGAGGTGGCGGAGTAGAGCTCGCTACCGAAGGGCTCGTTTTGTTCAGCATTTTGAACTTAGATACCAAATTTAACCGAAACAAGCTACCCGCAGGAACTGGATACATCCAAAACGTTTCTAATTCACGAAAGGCATCGCTCGCTGTGCCTGTATTAAAATCCGTTACAACGTTGTTTGTTACCGTAATTTCACGCACGAAACCTTTGAGTTGAGAATGGGCATTATTTACCACAGAAATTTTACTCAGGGCTTCTTTTGCCAAAGAAGAAGCTGGATCGCCACCTTGTGCAGAAACATCAAAAGGCGTAATAATCAACTCATTGGCTTTTGCATTAAATTTATCATTTTTCAAAGTTTCTAATTTACTTTGAATTCTTTTCTTCGCATCAGCAATGCAATTTACGAGGTTATTGGCGTCAAAAGTTGCGCCTGTAGAAGTAATGATTTTTTTGGCATTCTCCATATTTTGGGTAATTTCCTCTTGAGCCGCCTTAATTTTGCGGTCTTGCTCGGCTAATTTCTCCTTCGCATCTTCAATGATATTTTTTTCATTGCGCGTAGAAGTTTGATTAAAAGTGCTTAATTCACTCGAAAGACCTGGCACTCTTTCATTGAGTTGTGCTTCGATTTTTGCCCGCAAACTTGCATCAGAAATATAGGCTAATTGGCTGGCAATGTTGGGATTATTGAGCAAATCAAAAACCTTTACATTTTGCGTACTGCTCCCTGCATCGCCACCTTCTTGTATTTTTTGTTGCAAAGGAAATACCTCTACTTGGCGAATTTGCACAAAATAGCCCGCCGAAAAACTACGGTCTTCGTATTCTGTTTGCCCCAAAGTCATGCTACCGCTAATTTTCTCCTTAATTTCGTCATACTCCACTTGCAAATCACGCAATTCGGTCATGCTTTGAATAAACGTGCCATTCATCGTTGCGATCGCTTCGGGTAATACCGCACTTCTTACTTTTTCAGTATTTTTTGTATCTGTATCATAAGGACTTACCCCACCAACAACGACCAAGTACAAGCCTTTGAAGCCCACTTGTTGCAACTGCTTTTCGGTGGTTTCTTTCATTTTGGCGCGTGCGTCTTTCAATGCTTTCAAGTTGTTTTGCAACTCGACAACATTACTTGCACTTTGCAGTTGCTTCATTTGGCGATACAATTCGTCCATTTTTGTATCAATTTCACGAATTGAACTTTCTACCGTTTGATTGTTACGGCGCACGGCATCTTCTACTTTTTTCCAGTCGGCATCATTAAAAATTGCGCCCGACTCTCTCATTTTTTGGGCAACTGTGTTTTCAGTTGTGTTATAAGGAAATTTTAAGGCACTTTCAGGGTCAGGCTTTTGTGCAAAAAGCAGTGAAACCCCACAAATAGATAGATAAATATAAGTAAAAACCCGTCTCATACTTGCGAATGTTAAGAGGTGAAATAATAAATATGATGAACAAAAGCGTTGGTTTCGCCCTGCTTCTAATTTAGAAAAATCTACACAACCTCTGTTTCGAGTATTCGTTGTGTAGATTCTTCTGGATAAAAACAATAGGCAAAATAATCAATACCAACTTGTTACACTTTACATAGCGATTAGAACAAAGCCACCAAAGTAGGTAAAAATTTCAAGGCAACGCTTCCCACTTTTTTCAATACTTCGATGATTTTCGCGCCTTTTGGTTGGTCTTTTACATTTACTTTGATGCTTCCATCGTAGTCAATAATCGCATTCAACAAGGGTTGCCCTTTGATATTTAATTGTTTCAAAATATCTTTGGTCAATTTAAAATAAGGCATTGCTTGTTGTGCCGCATTTTTAACATCAGTATTTCCATTCAAGAAAGGAGCTGTAGGAATTACCACTTCTTTGCCATCTTCGGTAACAAATTTAATGCTTGGAAACAAAGAAGGTTGTCCATTTTGATTGGTAACATTCAACAACAAAGGATTGTTTGCGTTCAAACCTTGATTTTGCATTTCTTGAACAAGTTGTGCTTGAATTTGCGCATCAGCAACAGGATTAGGTTGAATGGTAGGCTGCCCTGCGATGGTTTTCCCTTGCGAAACTGCTTTTTCAATCACTCTCCCAGCAGCTTCTGCCACACTATTCTCCCCTTCCAACAAATTCATACGGAAGGTTACTTCTATATAATTTTCAGTAATGGTATAATTTCCAATACGATAGGCATTTTTAATGTAGCCATCTAAAATTTGCATGGTTACTTGGCGGTCAAACACTTGGTTTACCAAAGTTACGGTATCAATAATGCGCACTTTGCTAATAAGTGCCAACAAATTGCGGCGAGCTAAGGCATCAGCTCCTGTTTTTGACAATTCTTCTGCTTGTCCAGGAATTTTCCATTTTGCGCGGTCAATGAAACATTTCCCTGTTGCCTCAATATAGCCATCAGTCCAGTTGGTTGAGCCATTTTCATTTTTTACAATGACAGGTTGCACTTGTCCCAATTCTTGTGGGGTTAAAATTTGCTCAATGCCCGCGCGAGGTTTGCCAAAGCCACCTGTTGTGTTTGTTGGACTAGGCTTAATTCCCCCTGTTTGTACCCCGCCTGTTTGTGCATTTGGATTGATAGGGTCAGCCGTAGGTCTAGGACGAGGAGAAGTTTGGGTATCGCCCCCTTTTACAGGCGCATCGTTTCCTTTTGTAATATTAGTAGGAGCAGGTTCTGCTTGTTGCGTTCCTACCACCTTTTTAGGTGTTTTTCCAATTTGCGCTCCTTTGCGAAGTTGCGCTTGCGTAGTTTGAACATTCAAACCTACCAATAAAGCGAGTACATACATCCATGCTTTCATACGATTAATTTACTTTATAAGATTAAAAAATAGTGAGTAATGAATAGTGAACAATAAACCGTTAACGTTTCTTCTTGCTCATTGGTTCTATCTTGTGTCAACTGTTTATGGTTTACATTTATCTAAATACTAGCAAATGATATGACAAAAAAACAACATTTTTAGCAAAATGTCGAATCTGTTTGCAAGCGTGTGTAATTATTTGATAATTAAACCTACTAAAAGGAGATTCGGTAGGAAAAAAGTAACTACTATGAATATTTTTTTTAACTTTGCCACCGTTTTTTAGACAAATTCAGGGGATCTAAATATTTGTAAAACACAGCATTTTATTTTATCATATTAATCAATGAAAAAATGGGTTTCACTCGTACTTATTGCCGCAATAGGTACAGCATGTAACAACTCCAAAACTAGCAGTAGTGAAGGAGACAAAAGCGGCGGCGGAGAAAGTGCTCCTTTCTCTTCAGCATTTCAAGACAGTATTTCGTATGCAATTGGTGCTTCTATGGGAATGAACGTTCATAAAGATTTGACTCCACTTGGGGTAAAAATTGATGAATCTAAGTTCATGTCAGGCTTCAGAGAATCAGCAGATACAAGCAAAATGAAATACTCCATGAAAGTAATGCAAGGTTTATTTGGACGTTTGCAAAGCGGTATGCAAAAAGCACAGATGGAGAAATCGCAAAAAGAAGGAAAGGCGAACATAGAGAAATCTAAAGCCTTTATGGAGGGCAATAAATCAAAAGAAGGAGTAAAATCAACTGCTTCTGGCTTGCAATACAAAGTGTTGAGTGAAGGAAAAGGAGGCAAAAGTGCTAATGATAATTCTGTCGTAAAAGTAAATTACAAAGGTACTTTGATTGATGGAAAAGAGTTTGATTCTTCTTACAAACGTGGCGAACCTGCGGAGTTTCCGTTAGGAGGCGTAATTAAAGGCTGGCAAGAAGGGATTAAATTGATGAAAACAGGCGATAAATTCCAATTTTTTATCCCTGCTGACTTGGCCTATGGTGAGCAAGCTCCTCCAGATATTGGACCTAACCAAGCCTTGATTTTTGAAGTAGAATTGTTAGAGGTAAAAGAAGCTCCTGCTGCACCTAAAGGTGGACAAGAAGCTCCTCATGCGGGACATTAATTTATTTTACTGATAAATTTACAATGTTACAAGTTGGTAGGATTTTTGTTCTATTAACTGGTAACATTGTTTTTTGTCCTATTTTGCAGCAGTTGTTATAATGTTGTTTTTTTTTCCATTTTCAGTTACTATTACTTTACAGCACATCTAAAACCTAATTCTTCTTTTTATTTTACCCTTCTTAATATCATTAGTTCGTTTATGATTGACCGCCGTATTTTTCTCAAACAAATGCTCGGTTCGGCTTTTTTGTTTTCTAGCTATCTTGCATCAGCAAAACCCAATTTATCGCCGAAGCAGCCAGAAATTCCTTTTCAGGGAGAGCCTGACTGGGAAGCAGTACGCAAATTATTTCCTCTTACCTATAATCGTGTTTATTTTAATAATGGCACGATGGGTCCTTCTCCTTTGGTTGTGTTAGCGCAACAGAAGCAAGCCTTAGAAGAGATTGAAGTATTGGGGGATTATAACCTAAAACACCAAGTAAGAGAACATCTTGCTTCCCTTCTTCATGCCGAAAAAGAGGAAATTGCGCTTACCCACAACACTACGGAAGCCATTAACATCGTGTGTTGGGGCTTAAAACTAAAGGCTAAAGATGAGGTGATTGTTACCAACCATGAACACGTAGGCAATGGTTTGCCTTGGCTCAATCGTGCAAGGGTGGATAAAATTCAAGTGAAGTATTTTGAATTGGGGAAAACCGCAGAGGAAACCTTTCACAACCTCAAAAAAACAGTAACGTCCCGTACCAAAGTCCTTGCAATTCCGCATATTACCTGCACAAATGGGCAAGTTTTGCCTATCAAAGAGATATGCGAATGGGCAAAAGCGCGAAATATATATACTTCAATTGACGGTGCGCACGCGCCCGGTATGATGCCTGTTGATGTGAAGCAGTTAGGCTGCGATTTTTATGCAGGTTGCGGACATAAATGGCTCTTGGGTCCCAAAGGAACAGGTTTTTTGTATGTGAGCAAAGAGCATCTTGAAAAAAATACGCTACAACCTTATTTTGTTGGGGCTTATTCGGATTGTGGGTGGGAAATCAATGTACCAAAACCTATTCTCAAAGGCTATAATCCTACGGCACAACGCTATGACTATGGCACACAAAATCCTGCCTTGTATCAAGGCTTAGAAACAGCCATTGAGTTTTTGCAAAAATTGGGATTAGATAAAATACAAGCACGAAATCATACCTTAGCAAATTATTTACAAGAAGGGCTACTCAATTTGCAATTACCTCATTTAGAAATGCTTACTCCACAAGAAGCACAATCTCGGGCGGCAATGATTACCTTTAAAATCAAAGGTACAGAAGCCTTAGCATTTGCGAAAATTGCCAGCGAAAATTGCTTCAGAATCCGAATTGTACCCGAACATGGGCTAAATGCCATTCGTGTTTCTACCAGTATTTACAATGATTTTTATGAGATAGATAATTTTTTGATGATGGTAAAGGAAAATTTCACGAAATAAAAAAACTCTTGCTTGAAGTTTTAGGTTCATCAAGCAAGAGAATTATATTGAAAATACTTTGCGAAAAAATTAATACGTAATCATTTTTACAGGCTTACGAATTGCTTCTAAATCCAAACGAGTTGCTTTTACGTAACGTGTTCTAAGGTAAGTAGAAGTTTTCAAATCTTCGATAACGATGCCACGACTAGAAGAGGCATGAATTACTTTTGTTTTTCCACCATCAGTGTCAATGACCATACCCATGTGAGAAATACGTTTGCGTTTGTTCGTTTGAAAAAACACCATATCTCCTTTTTGCAAATTATCGAAAGTTACACTTGTTCCTAAATTAGAAATCGCTGCTGCGCTGTGTGGAACTTGATAGCCAAAAACATCTAACAAATAACAAATAAAACCCGAACAATCAAAACCACCTTCTTCGCTTGCTCCGCCCCAACGATAAGGAATACCTTGAAATACTTGCGCATACAAAGTAATGTGTTCAAAGTGTTGGAAATCAATTTTGATTACATTGTCTGTACTCGTGTTATCAATGATAGTGTCACGAGAGCCTGTTGTAGGCAATGTTGGTAGAGGGGAATTTGCAGCTAAAGAAAATGAACTTAAGCCTGCGACTAAGAATAAAGAACATAAAAACCGTTTCATACACTAGCGAATTGTTTTTAAAATAAATAATTTATGGGGATTGAGTGTCTGTGCCATAATATTCTAGCGGCGAAATTATAGAAATCTATCATAAACAAAAATTCCTTAGAAAAATTTTAACAATTATTAAAATAACACCAAACCCACCTAACTACACTAATAATCAGCTAATTAAGGCAATTATTAGTACCTTTTTTGCTTTTTCTTACCTCAAATTCTAAGCAAATTCTAAGGAGTTTCTAAGGATTGAGAACCTTTTCTGAGGAAAAAATGCTCTTTACTTGCGTAAAAAACCAATATAATACTTGCTTCTATTTGAGCAAATACCTTTTTATTTCAACTTCCTTCCCTTTTCTAACATTTATTATAAATAATATTTCTTAATTCCACCTATTTTTATTAATTTTGAGTTCTTATAACCTAAGTAACCGCAACCTCATTATGTTATCTTTTCATTTTTATCCTTTCCGACAAGAAATTGTTGGGATTCAGTCGAATATAGAAACGCCTTATGGTAAAAAGCCATTGGTGTATGCCGACTGGACAGCAAGTGGCAGGCTATATTTGCCCATAGAAAAGAAATTGTGTTTTCAGTTTGGAGAACTGATTGGGAACACTCATTCTGAATCTACCACCACAGGTACTGTGATGACGTATGCCTATCATGAAGCCTTGCAAATTATCAAGCGGCACGTAAATGCTGCGGCTACTGATGTTATCATTACGGCAGGAAGCGGCATGACCGAAGCAGTAAATAAATTGCAGCGAATTTTGGGCTTGCGGGTACATGAAAAGTACCAAAATACAATTCCCCAAACAGAACGCCCTATCGTTTTCGTTACCCACAAAGAGCATCATTCTAACCAAACGTCTTGGCTCGAAACCATCGCAGAGGTTTATGTTTTACCTCCCGATGAAAAGGGTTTGGTTAATCCACAAGCCTTGAAAGAGGCCTTAGAAAAGTACAAAGACCGCCCGTTAAAAATTGGGGCATTTACTTCTTGTTCGAATGTTACGGGGATTTTCACACCTTATCATCAACTCGCACGCATTATGCACGAGCATGGGGGCTATTGTTTTGTAGATTTTGCAGCCTCTGCTCCCTACATCGCAATAGATATGCACCCTGCCGATGAAATGGAAAAGTTAGACGCGATTTATTTTTCTCCGCATAAATTTTTGGGAGGTCCCGCAAGTTCGGGCGTTTTGATTTTCGATTCTCAATTATATAAAAATGCAGTTCCTGATAGAGTGGGTGGCGGCGTTGTAAATTGGACAAATCCTTGGGGCGGGCATGATTATGTACGTGACATTGAAGCGCGAGAAGATGCAGGCACACCTGGATTTATGCAGGCAATTCGCACAGCTTTGGCTATCAAGTTAAAAGAAGATATGGGCGTGGAGAAAATTCATCAAAGAGAACATGAAATTATGGAGAAGTTTTTGCCTGTTCTGCGCTCTTTTAGAGGGGTGCATATTTTAGGAGATAATGGTGCAGATAGATTGGCAATCGTTTCTTTTTTGGTGGTAAATATTCATTACAACTTGATTGTCAAAGTATTAAATGATTATTTTGGGATACAAGCGCGTGGTGGTTGCTCTTGTGCTGGTACTTATGGGCATTATTTGCTCAATGTTACCCAAGACGATTCAGAGCGTGTAACTTGTAAAATTTCTCAAGGCGATAATACCGAAAAACCAGGTTGGGTACGTATTTCCTTTCACCCGACTACCACTGATGAGGAAATAGATTATATCTTGTATGCGATTTCTTTTCTCATCGAACACATTTCAGCGTTTAAGAAAGAATACACTTATCACAGTGAGAGCAATGAATTTGTTCATCAACGTGAGCAAAAAGCAGTAACCAAAGCGACAGTTAAGCATTGGTTTGAGTTTGAGAAAGCAATGGCAGGGGTGTAATTGGGAAATAAACTGAGGAAATTCCATTTGGTAAAAAATATTTTTTTTCCAAATGGAATTTCTCTCTTTAATTCAGTTTCTCCATTTTTATCTCTGTAATTCGCTTGGTTTCGCTGTCAAAATTTACCCCTACACCGTAAATACTTTTACTTGAGTTTTGGTATTGTCCTGCGTAATTATTATTAATAATCTGATTATAAGCAACTTCTGCGGTAGCATTGAGCTTAAATTCAAAAATCCAAATTTCATTCCACGCCTCCACTACGGAATCAATTCGCCCGACATTGGTATTGACTTCGGACTGTATTTTGTAGTGTAGCATCATAAAAATAAGATGAACAACCGAATGATAATAGGCTTCAGCATTTTTATTGAAAATGTGATACGGGACATTAGCAAAAATAGGATTAATTGCTGCTATTAAACCATCCTTATCTTTTGCTTGCATTGCCTTACGCAGTTCTATTACGGTATTGCGAATAGTGCCATGAGAAATATGCGCATAGTAACCCAACAGAAACAAGCGAAAAGACTCTGCCACCTCTAAATTTGGGTGTTTGAGGCGCAGGGTATCTTCATCTATCTCCTCCTCTATGGTTAAATAGCCTGTTTGATATAACAACGTTGCCAAATTTTCATCTTGAAAATTTAAACTCCCTAACTGCATTTTATCTACCACTACGCCCTCAGCAGTTGTTTGTAGGCGTTCAGCAAATTGTATCAAAAAAGTAGGTGTTCCTGTGGAAAACCAATAATTATCCAATTTTCGGGTTTGTAAAAAGTTCAACACCGACCAAGGATTATACATTTGCTCATCACCATAAAAATTGTAGCCGTTATATTTCTTTTTGACTTTTTCAAATAGTTCTTCCGTTGAGATTTTCATTTTTACTGCAATTTCCGCAATTCTTTCTGTAAAATAATAGTGCATATCCGTTTCTGAATACCCACATACATCGCAATAATCTTCATCCATGCTAATATCGCGCAAATTATTCAAATCAGAAAAAATCGAAACTTTGGAAAACCTACTTACTCCCGTAATAAAAATAAACTTTAAATAAGTATCACAATCTTTAATAATGCCATAAAACTCCTTTAAAATACTGCGATTTTTTTCAAAAGTTTCCATGTCTTCAAGGAAACTAATTAAAGGTTTATCGTATTCATCAATGAGCAATGCAACTTTATTCTGCACGGAAAGAATTTGCAGAAGTTCTTTGAAACGACCTGCTAGTGAGGTGTTTTCCAGTAAAACACTGTATTTTTTCGCATTTTCGTTTACCATTTCATGCAAAGAAATCGTCAAATCCGTTTCTTTTCTCGAAATACTATTCAAAGAAAGATGCACCACAGGATGACTTTTCCATTCAATTTTATCTTCAATAAACAGCCCTTTAAAAAGCTCTTTTTTTCCTTCAAAAACAGCCCTTAAGGTACTAAGTAGCAAAGATTTACCAAAACGGCGTGGGCGAGAAAGGAAATAGATTTTCCCCTCGCTAACAAGTTTATAGACTGACTTTGTTTTGTCAATATAAACGTAATTTTCTTCTATAATTTCTTGAAAGGTTTGAATACCAATCGGATACTTCATTTTTTTGCTTTTAAAGGACAAAGATAAGAAAATGCAGGGAGATTTTTGCTTTTACCCCAAAAATCTCCTCCAAAGAAACGTACTAAAAAAATGCGTTTTTTTTATATAATCCTATCCACTTCCGCCAAAGCCTCGTTGTAGCCACCGTTTAAAATAGGATAGCGACACCAAGAGCGAGGGTCAAGATTTTCGTCATCAAGGTGGAATGAAGGCGCGTAACGTTCTCTTTTCCATTGGTTTCTGCACCAAAGGTTGAAGAACTTACGAATGTATTTTTTTAAATTTGCATCAGGACAAATGCCGCGCAAAGTATGAAAAACCTCCACAGGCGATTGATAATCCCGAATTGCGCATTTTTCGATCGCATCTAAAATAGGGTAGGGCATCAAATCGTCTTCATCGGTTTGATGAAATTCCGAAGGGCGAAGTTCTGCCGTAGGTTGCAGGTTATTGACATAAGACAAACTTGGCACATCTAACATCGTTTCCGCCCACACCAACCAATTTCTCAAAAATGCCTTATCAATGCCCGCCAAAGGAGCTAAACCGCCCGAAGTGTCGCCGTCCATCGTGGCATAGCCTACTGCGGCTTCACTACGATTACTTGTGGTAAGCAACAAAGAGTTGCGGATATTGGTGAGCATCCAAATTCCGGGAGAACGCAACCTAGCCTGAATATTTTGCAGCGCGATGTCATCTGTTTGCCAAGAAAGCTCGCGCCCAATTGCTTGCTCTGTTAATTGCTTATAATAATCATGCAAAGGCGTTACGTTCCATTCAAAAAAAGCAGCTCCCAAACCTGTTGCTAATGCTTTGGCAGAAGTGAGCGTTTCGTTTCCGCTATTTTCCGTAGCTTGATATACGCAGGCAAGTAATTGAAACACAAGGTTTTCTTCGGGATTTAAGCGAGCATACGCTAATTTTTGCAATAAATTTTCTCTCCCCAATTCTTTTTCTGCTTTTTCTATCATTTTAGCACAAAGCACTGCGCAAGCTGAAGAATCTGCTCCACCAGAAAGCGACAGGGTAAATCCTTTGCTGCGACTTTTGCGCATATAATCGAACAAACCTAAGGATTCGGCATAGAAAAACTCTTCTTCTTTTGTTTCATAAGGAGGAATTGCTTGTAAAGGTTCTTTTACGGCATCTTTCAATTCTCCTTTCACATCTAGCAAATTAAGCGGCACTTCGGGTTCAAAATTGAAAGATTTTTTCTTTTTATTGCGTAAGGCGTGCGCATCCACGACAACCGTTAATAGTTGATAATCTTTGAAAGAAAAGCGTTTGTTTCGTGCCAATAACTCACCGCCTTGCGAAATCAAAATTTCGCCATCAAAAATAATTCGCCCCGATTCATTGCCCAATAAATTGCTGTAAACATAAGTACACATAAATGCACGCGAAGTTTCTGTTACCAAACGCTCACGCACTTTTGATTTTCCGAAGGCAAAATTGGAAGCACTTGGATTCAGAATGATTTCGACATTGCTCATATAATGACGTTGTGCAGGGCGTTCTCCATTCCACGCATCTTCACAAATTTCAAAGCCAAAACGCACGCCATCTATTTCAAAAATCAAATCACCGAAGGGATAAAGCTCGTCTTTCCACTGATAATAGGCAACTGCCCCCGTTTCCCAGCGTTTGAACCAACGCGGCTCGTAATAAATGCCATCACCTGCGAGCTCTTGTTTTGCCACTAAACCCAACAATTCGCCATCATGCACCATCGCCACCACGTTATACATGGAGTTCTCGAAGCAAAGCGGCAAACCTACACACAAGGTTATCCCCTCCGAAGCCTCTACAATTTCTGCTAGGGATTCGAGAGAACGCTGCACGACATATTCGCTAAAAAAAGCGTCTTCACAGCCATAACCACAAATCGCCAATTCAGGGAGACAAAGTACCGCCACTTCCCGCAATTTTGCTTCTTCTATTGCATAGAGAATGTTGCGCAAATTGCCACTGAAATCCAAAGGCGTTTGGTTCATACAAGAACCTGCAAGTTTTATAAATTTCATTGTATTATTATCAGCTTTTGATTTTAAGAACGAGTAATTGAGCAAAGATAAGGAGTTTTGAGGGAATGACCAATGTTTTTCTAATTACGTTCAATGAGTAGTTTTAGGCTCAATGTCACGATTTCACCCATGTTTCGGCATTGCAAAAAACGCTCGGTTTGGTAAAAATGTGAGAGTCCTTTTCTTAATTGCATGATGTATTCGACTTTTGAGAGTTCCGAAACAGCCATCGCGCTCAACAATTCGTCTAATTGTGCATGATGATAACGAATTCGCGCCGCTATCATCGAGCGTTCCTCTTGTTCGTATTGCTGCATGGTTTGCACCGTGATATTTCGCTGCCCAATTTCAATAAAAGGCATATTTTGCTTATAATATTTGGGCAAATAAATGCTTTTTCGCCCTTCATAACATTGCTGGTCAAAATCTATGGGGCGAATGCGGTAGTTCATGTCCTCAAAATCGGGGGTAATGTCAACCACAAAATTGCTAGAGTGCATATCGCCAAGCAAACGCACAAAGCAACGTTCATTAAATTTCACAAATTCTTTTGCCAAGCGAATTTCGTTTTCAATTCTGCTTTTGGCAATGTAGTTTTTGGCAAACTCTGCGCCCGGAATCCCGATAATATGTTCTTCTAATAAAGTTTCTTGAAACACCCTGAAATTCATACGATTAGGAGAAAGTAAATGCTCCAATTCCAAGCCAAAAATGCGCGAAGCATCGGCATTTTTTACGTAAAAATAGTCTTGGTTATCGTTTAATCGGTTTTTGATACGAATGCGAAAAGGTTGCGTATTGCCATACAAACACAAATCTATGCTATCAATGTAGAGATGTTGAATAAGGCGCGTATTTTTGTGCGACATCATAATCGCATACATTTCCTTCAATCCTGCATGAATTTCATCGGTATCAGAGGGCGAATAATGGAGCTTTACCCAAAGGATGTCGTTGCCATATTTATCTGATAAGGGGTATTTTGCCTCATAACGCAACAAATCTTTGTAACGAATCGGCAACTCGATTTCCCTTCCTGCATTTGATAAATAAGTTCTTAACGCATCAGAAATAGGATAACT
The DNA here is from genome assembly GCA_046160275.1 of Bacteroidia bacterium. GTDB lineage: Bacteria > Bacteroidota > Bacteroidia > J057 > J057 > JBJXHA01. Next base: position 15,517 of record JBJXHA010000691.1, read on the forward strand.
AATTTTTTTCCGAGAAATATGTGGCATTTTTTCGTGGCTTTTATATAGTCCTTTAACGATTTTGCTTAGTATTTGTTACCGACATTTTGTATCTCGTAGGTAGTTTCTACTTTGCAAGTTAACAAATTTATAAGGAAATTGGTAGAAGATTCAATTCTCCTCTTTCCTACCAATTTCATCAATCAATTTCGCATAATAGGCATCAATTTCTTTATCATCCCCTTCTTTAGGCTGATTTTCAAGCAAATATAAGGCATCACCTGCTTCATTTCTTTCTGTAATGTTTATTTTTTGGTCGTATAACATTTGAAGAATGGATTTGAATATCAGTAACATCTCGCTTTGCCCAAGTATGATTTTAAAAGCATAATTCGCGTTCTGATGCGTAAAAATAAAAGTAATCGTGGATTGATCGTTTTCCCCATTTGAATTAGCCAAAAGAATATGTATGTTTCGTATTGCTTGTAAAGGAAAAATAAGTGGCGGTTTTGCAAAAATTTGCCTTATGATTCTTTTATTTTTGAATAAAATATGCGATTTCGGTAAATTTACTTGGACATAATCTGTGTAAAAAGAAATATTAGGTACTTGAAAATCAAATTCATACCTTGATTTTGCCCAAGTAAAAACAGGTTTTGAAAAAACAATAGCGAGGAGTATTCCAATTGAAGCTCCTACCATATGTCCTAGATTGTTAGGGTATTCATCAAAAAGCAGTTTCATGAATTCTTCTGTGATAACAATCAGAAAAATCGTTTCCATCAGAACCACAATAGACCAAACTAATTCTATTCGTTCATAAATCGCCTTCCCTCTTTTCTTCATCTTCTCAAGTTCCGAGCTTTCAATTTGAAAAGTAGCGATGGCATTAGGGCTTGTATTCATCATTTTTATGCTTTATTTTCTTTCAATTCTTAGCTTTTATTAGACAAAACTACATAAATTTTACAAAAAAAAATGCTATCTTTGCACTTCTTTTCAAAAATGTACGAAAAATGATTATTCAAGAATTACAACAACTCGTTCAGGCGGCAATTCAGGCAGTTTTTGAGGTAGCAGTGCCAGCCGAAGACCTCACGATTCAAGAAACAAACAAAGATTTTGAGGGCGATTTTACCTTAATGGTATTTCCCCTTATCAAAAAATACCGATGGGGCGCGCCACCCATGGTTGCCAATAAAATAGGAGAACACCTAAAAGAACATAATACAATTATTGAAAACTATGCAGTAGTTCAAGGCTTTTTAAACCTAACAATTGACAACAATTATTGGAAACATTTTTTGGTGGACAATCAGCATAACGACAATTTTTTCCTCAATGCACACGGCAAAGGGCAAAAAATCATGGTTGAATTTTGCTCACCCAACACCAATAAACCCCTGCATTTAGGGCATTTACGTAACTTGATGCTCGGTGATAGTGTGAGTCGTTTGTTTGCGGCAAATGGTTATGAGGTCATTCCTGTTTGTTTGTATAACGACAGAGGGATTGCCATTTGTAAGTCTATGTATGCGTGGCAAAAGCATTTTTCAGATAAACAAGCTGCTGATTATCAAGGAAAAGGAGATAAATTAGTGGGAGATTGTTATGTGGCTTTTTCTAAAATGATAGAGGCGGAAGTAGCGGAATTAGTGGCGCAAGGCATGAGCGAAGACGATGCCAAGAAAAAAGCCCCTTCGCAACTCGCTATTGAGGAAATGTTGGTAAAATGGGAAGAAAATGATGCAGAAGTTCGGGCTTTGTGGAAGCAAATGAACGAATGGGTATATGAGGCTAACAATAAGACATTCAAGCGGTTAGGTATTTCTTTTGATAAATTTTACTACGAATCGAATTTGTATGAATTGGGCAGGGACATTGTGGTAAAAGGCTTCGAAGAAGGGATTTTTAGTAAAAATGAAAAAGGCGCAATCGGCATTGATTTGTCAAATGAGGGTTTGGATTTTAAAGTACTGGTAAGGGGAAATGGCACAACTGTATATATGACGCAAGATGTGGGCATGGCTGATGAGAAATACAGAGATTTTGGCATGGAGCGTTCTGTGTATGTGGTTGGAAATGAGCAAGATTACCATTTTCAAGTGCTGTTCAAAATCATGAAAAAACTCGGCAGAAGTTATGCTGATGGCTTGTATCATTTGAGCTATGGTATGGTGGATTTGCCTACGGGAAAAATGAAATCGCGGGAAGGAACAACTGTTGAGGCAGAAGATTTGATTGATGAGGTGATTGAATTGGCAAAGGCTGCGACTTTGGAATTGGGAAAAGTGGAAAGTTTGAGTGAAAGTGAGCTTGAAAAAATTTCCTATCAATTAGGGCTTGCCGCTTTAAAATATTTCTTGCTAAAAGTAGAACCTGCTAAAAAGATGCTTTTTGACCCTAAGGAATCCATTGATTTACATGGGCATACGGGACCTTTTGTGCAATATGCTGCTACGCGTACAGTTTCTTTGGCAAGGGTAAAAGCTGATTTTGAACTCCCAGAATTTGTGTTTGAAAGCAAAATTGAGGAGCTAATGCATCCGCACGAAAAACAAGTGGTAAAAACTTTGTATAAATATCCCGAAGTATTAAAAGAAGCCGCAGAAAGTTATAGTCCTGCAGTTATGGCGAATTATTTATACGATTTAGCAAGGGATTTCAACCGTT
>JBJXHA010000692.1:0-5569 GCA_046160275.1 Bacteroidia bacterium
TCAAATTTGCGTTATTAGCTCAGCTGGTTTAGAGTATCGCCTTGACAGGGCGGGGGTCATTGGTTCGAACCCAATATAACGCACAAATTACCAGAAAATACCTCATGCTAAAAAATGCAGGTTTGCCTACCCTTCTTTTTTTTCTTGCCAATTTGTTGATTTTGGGGGGATTGAGTGTGGCGCGTGCTCCTTTGAGTATTGGGCAAATGTTAGTCGTTTTGTCGGCGATTTGGTTTTGCTTTCAATCAAAAAAATTTCCTCATTTCTGGGCAGATAAATACGCTTTGGGTTTAATGCTTATGTTTATTTTGCCCTTTGCTTCTTACTTCGTAACGGAAGACACTGAAACTTGGGCAAAAGATTTACGCATAAAGTTACCTTTCTTGTTTTTGCCACTAGCTTACAGCCTTGCGCCTAGTTTATCACACCTACAATATCGCCTACTTGCGCTGCTGTTTGTTTTTGTACATGGGCTTATTGGGATTGTTTCGGTGGTTGTGTATTATTTAAAACCTCATGCTCAAGATTTTATTTTGCATAATGGCTCTATCTCCATGATAAGCCACATTGACCACATTTATTTTGGTATTTTCCTGTCTTTTAGCGCAATTTGGGCGTTTTGGTTTTTCGTAGAAAAGTATTTTGAACCGCTAAAACCAGAAGATGACGAAGAAATTCCTTATATTGGATTGAAAGGGAATACATTTCGCTATCTCATGCTGTTCTTTGCTATTTTAAATGCAATTATCATTCATTTTCTTACTTCTCGCAATGGTTTTTTGGCTTTATATTCGGGCATTTTTGCCTTTATTTTGTATTATTTGGTCAAAAAACGGAAATATTTGCTAGGTGCTACTGCTTTTTTAGGTACTGCACTTATGCCTTTTCTCGCTTATCATTTTGTTCCTTCTTTTCATAATCGCATTGACATTAGCCGCTGGGATTTAGAGCAATATTTTGTGCATCATACTGCTTGCGATTGTTCGCTGACCTTGCGATTGATTGCTTGGGAAAAAACGGTTGATATTTTTAAAAAATCGCCCATCATCGGAACGGGAATGGCAGATGTGCGCAAAGATTTATTGGCGAGTTATTCTCCCGAAAAGCTCAACATGAACATTGCGCCCGACCTTTTACCCAATGAATTTTTAGATAGCCCGCATAGCCAATACTTAGAACACCTTGCAGGATTAGGAGGATTGGGAATACTTTCCCTGTGCTTTGCCTTATTTTATCCTTTATTCATGGAAAGAAATAGCATTAGTTTCCCTCAAGTTGCCATCATTGCCATCATTTCGGCGGCTTTGCTCACAGAATCTGCGCTAGAAAGGCAGTGGGGAATCGCTTTTTTTATAACATTTGCGATGCTATTACGTAAAAAACGTTCAAATTCATTTAACACAATTCATCATGAGTAAATTTTCCATTCAATCTTTTTTACAAGAAACGGCTGAAAAAGCGAGCCAAAACGGTTTTTTTGAACTAGAAAAGCCACAACTATTAGAGTTAAACCTCAACAATCAATCTATTTGGGCGAAAGCAGGCTCAATGGTGGCGTATTTGGGCAATATCAAGTTTGAGCGTCAAGGACTAATGAGTCAAGGTTTAGGAAACTTGTTTAAAAAAGCTTTTTCAGGAGAGGGAACGACCTTGATGAAATGCGAAGGAACAGGGAAATTGTATCTTGCCGATGCAGGGAAAAAAATCCGTGTACTTTATTTAGAAAATGAAGGAATTTGCGTCAATGGAAACGATGTGTTGGCGTATGAAGCGGGGATTCAATCCGAGATAAAAATGTTGAAAAGCATTGCGGGAATGTTAAGTGGTGGTTTGTTTCAAGTGAAATTGACGGGCAAAGGACATATTGCGATTACGACACATGGCGATCCTTTGACCTTGGTGGTAACGCCCGACAATCCCATTTATACCGACCCAAATGCTACCGTAGCTTGGTCTGCGAATTTAACGCCCGACATCAAAACGGATATTTCCTTTAAAACCTTGATTGGGCGCGACAGTGGCGAAAGTATTCAAATGAAATTTAGCGGAAGTGGTTGGGTCTTAGTACAACCTTACGAAGAGATTTATTTAGCACAGAGATAATGGAACAAAGAGAAAAAATGATAGAAAGCCTTTCAAATTTGAAAGGCTTTCTTGAAAAAACAGAAATTCCGCCCGCGATATTAGCGGCAGCTCAACATGAAAACCCTTGGTTTACCGCTTACTATATCAAAACGGCTTTAACAAATATTTTGGCTTGGCTAGATGCCGAAACGCTGCGCGAATTTTTAGCTGATTACCCTTTGCCAAATGCACTCCCCAAAAAAGTTGGTATTATTGCGGCAGGCAATGTCCCTTTTGTCGGCTTCCACGATGTGTTGATGGGCGTTCTCAGTGGGAATCATTTACTCCTCAAACTTTCACATCAAGACAAAGTGTTGATGCAATGGCTCATAAAAACATGGGCTATTTTTTTTTCAGAAATAACTAACATTGTCACTTTTGTGGAAAAAGTTACTTTTTGTGACTTTCTTATCTCAACAGGTAGTGACAATACAGCGAATCAAATGGAAGTACAATATCCACATATTCCTAAACTTATTCGAAGACATCGCTTTTCGGTGGCAGTTTTCGAGCAAGAGCCAAGCGAAGCGGAAGTTAAGCAATTGGTAGAGGATATTTTGTTATATAATGGATTAGGTTGTAGAAACGTAAGTATCATATTAACGCTGTCTCAAAAATATTTAAACGGGCTAAAATTGGCAATTAAAAATTATCCTAAAGAAAAATTAAACCCTCATTATCAAGAAGTTGTAAAGTTTCAACTTGCAAAATTAACCTTATTGGCAGAACCTTTCGAATACCTTGAAAATGCGATTTTTCAACCCTTTTCTTTAACCCAATCGGCACAAATGGGCATTTTAGGTTTTCATTGTTTTGAAGACACTGAACAACTATCTGCATATTTGATAGAAAAAAAAGATAAAATTCAATGCATTGTGGGAAAAAATAGAATTTTCCCAAAAACACAACACCCTATTTTAAGGGATTTTTCAGATGGCATAGATACCTTGGCACTACTTTTGAACCTGAATGTAAAATAACTTCGCTCATTTTTAAAGAAGAGTGTTCCGATTCCAAAGTGTTAACTACTATTTCTTTCTTTCTTTTTTCATTTTATTTAAAGGATAACATTTCCCCATCCCAAAGTTCTTTTCGACAATTTTAACCAAGTTCTTTCATCTGTTAACTTTGTGAAAGCAAAGAAATTATGTGTTAGATTTTGAGAAGTCTTACCTTTTTTCTAATTTAGAGGGATAATCAAGTTTTCCTACGTGTATAGTACTTTTTTATTAGGAAATATATGTATTTTTAAAATGTTTATTCTATCAATCTATATGAACCACTACAAAATCTTCAAAACCAAAAAGGGTATTTTCTTAAGCATTTTCAGTGTTTTCTTGCTTATCCCAGAGCTACTTTCTGCGCAAGCGTGGAAAGCTGATGAATATGATGGAGTTCCTTCAAAAGATAAACGCGTAATTCTAAATGATCCTTTCACTGATGATCTCAATATGTGGGGCGATCGCTACACGAAAGTCTCTCGTGTTTCGCCTACTGCGTTAGTGTTAAAATGTCCAAATGAAACGGGCTATCATCGTTCAATTCCTGTTTATTATGGTTCGGATAAAAATTATCAGTTAGAGGCAAATGTGCAATGGTTAAAAGGTGCTTCGTCTCCTATTGGGATTACTTTTGGGCGAAGCGAAATGGATGAGTCTTTCGACTTTGTAATTTCGGCTGACGGAACTTTTGCCGTTGCAGAGCATACCAAAACTTCCAACAAATACCTAAAAACGCCAACAAATGGGTTTAATCTCTTAACGGATAATTATAACTTACTTACAGTAAGAAAAGCAGGAACGCAGTGGTATTTCTTTATTAACAGAGAAATGGTGTGCGAAATGCCTGCAAAACCTTTGTTTGGAAAGGAAGTGGGTTTTGTCTTAGGCGGAAAAGGAACATTGAACGCAAATTCTTTTACCGTAACAGAATTAATTTCTGCGGATAAAAAGAACCCGATTTTGGTTTTAACAAATCCATCTCCACAAGAAAGAGGTGGTGGGGAAGGTGCTACCCTAAAATGTATGGAACGCACGCCTATCATCGAAGGAAGGGCAGGCGATGTTTCTGGGATTAAAGAAGTAAAAATAAATGGCTATAGCGTGAAGCTAAGCCCAGACTTTCGTTTTGCACATCAAATTCAGATGAAAACAGATATGCAAGAGGTAAAAATAGAAGCTTCGGATAATAATGGAAACATTACTGTAAGGGTTTATACGCTTCAATACGAAAATCCAGATAACCAACCTATTGCAGCTAAAGAGAAGCCCCAAGATTCGAATGGAGGTTCTGATGCAGGTCCTAAAGGAAAACCCGTAGGAGAGCCCGTTTCTATCAGTAAAGGAATTACAAATCACGCCATTTTTATTGGAATCACAGATTATAGAAGCTGGAGCCTGCTCAATAATACGATATATGATTGTAAAACGGTGTCAAAAGTATTGTTAGAAAGATATCAATTTGAAGAAAGGCATACTACTTTCCTTTTTAATGATAGAGCAACAAGAGATGGGATTTTAAGAACCTTTGACAGTTTGCAAAGAGTATTAAACGAGAAAGACAATCTCCTCATCTATTATGCAGGGCATGGGCATTATGATTCCTTGTCAAATCTTGGATATTGGATTCCAATAGATGGAATTATTGACCGACCTTATACCTACGTTACCAATACGCAAGTAAAAGATTATGTCAAATCTTTTCGCACACACCATACCTTTTTGATTGCAGATGCTTGTTTTGCGGGTTCTTTGTTTATTAGGGGAAGCCAAGTATTAGATGAAGAGGCAAAATCTCGATGGGCTTTTGCATCAGGTGATATTGAATATGTGAACGATGGCGTTCCTGGAACCAATAGCCCTTTTGCAAAATACTTGATTCAAGAGTTAGAGTCTAATACAAGTGCTGCAATTCGGGCAGATGACTTGATTATTCGTGTTTCTCAAAAGGTTCGAAATAACGTTAAACAAAGCCCCAAAGGTTTACCTATTCATGGCGTAGGTGATGAAGGAGGTGTGTTTGTGTTTAGAAAGAAAAAAAGATAATAAGACTACTTATCTCATCAATAAAAAAGCGTTGCCCAAAAAGGTGACGCTTTTTTTTATTGACTTTTATCAATTTCTATTGCTCCCTTGATTTGTATCACTTTTTTCTAGAATGTTATCAAAAAAAGAAACCTTTGTATTTTTACTCCGTAAAACCCTGAAAATAAAACATTCACAAAAGATGATTTTTTTTTACCCTATAAAATAGACAACTTTAAACTATTTTTGCTTATAATCAAAAGTGAAATGCCACAAATCCGATACATTGTATCGTATCTTTTACCAAAAGAATTCGTTATACAAAAGAAGCATCTCAAAATATCAGTAAGTATGAAGCAATTGATTAATATACGGTAGTCCTTCAAATGTAATGCTAACTAAAACCTGTAGCGGCTGCTTTA
>JBJXHA010000693.1:0-3068 GCA_046160275.1 Bacteroidia bacterium
ACCCTTGCGTACACAATGGAAATATCAAAGACATCAATGATTTTCAAGATGCTTATTCGATAGGAGACAGAACCCGCGCCTACCTTAAAATTCAAGATGGTTGTGATTATAAATGTACTTTTTGCACCATTCCCTTAGCAAGAGGCAAAAGTAGGGGCGATAAATTAGAGAACATTTTGCAAAATGCGAGAAATATTGCCGCTTCTGGCGTAAAAGAAATTGTATTGGCGGGTGTAAACACAGGCGACTACGGCAAAGACCAGCCACACACTTTTTTAGATGTCATTAAAGCCCTAGATGAAATCGAAACGATTGCGCGGATTCGCATTTCTTCTATCGAACCCAACCTTTTGACCAATGAAATCATCGAATTTGTAGCACAATCTAAGCGTTTTATGCCGCATTTTCACATTCCTTTGCAAAGTGGAAGCAATGACATTTTGGCACAAATGCGCCGCCGTTATAAGCGAGAACTTTATGCAGATAGGGTTGAGACGATTAGACGATTGATGCCACACGCTTGCATTGGCGTAGATGTGATTGTGGGTTTTCCGGGCGAAACCGATGCACATTTTCAAGAAACCGTAGATTTTCTTCATAGTTTGGAGATTTCTTATCTCCATGTATTTACTTATTCAGAAAGAGAAAATACAGCTGCTGCCGAAATGGAGGGAGTGGTGCCTAAAAATGTAAGAAACGAGCGAAACAAAGTGTTAAGAATGTTATCTGAGAAGAAAAAACATTATTTTTATGCTCAATTTGAAGGAAAAACGCGCCCTGCTTTGTTGGAAGAAGACCAAGCGCAAGGCAAAATGTTTGGCTTTACAGACAATTATATTAAGGTGAGCCTGCCTTACAGAGCCGAATTAGTGAATCAAATTGTGGACGTTTCTATGCAAAATGTAACTGCCGACAGCCTGATGAATGTAAAGGAATTGGTTACAATTTGATAATTATTTAGTAAAACCCATTAACTATTTTTGACGAATTTCGTATTTTGCTTTTAGACGAAGCTGTCCAATTCACAAAAAATATTATTCATTGTGATCGTTTTTTAGTCTGTTCTACGTAAAAAGTTCGGAACTCTTCAATGGATTCCGAACTTTTTAGACAGCCCCGTCAAAAAAAATAGCTTCTATTTATTTACTTAATATCCAGATGAAAGAGAACAAAAAGCCATTGATTCCTTCTTCTCCTAATACTTTTCCTCGATTTACCTTTAGAAGTGCTTTTAGACTGTTAATCAATCCATTGCAGAATCTTTTTACGGGTAAATCACAACTTAATCGTTTTTATCAATCCTTAGAAGAGGAAAAAAATCCTGCCAAATTTGCCGAGAAAGCCCTCCAAAAATTGGGTATTTCGGTCAATTTTGAGGCACATCAAGCAGACATTGAGGCACTCAAAAAGGTAGAAGGCCCTTTGATTCTGATGTCGAATCACCCTTTTGGGGGGGTAGAGGCATTGATGATGATTTGTTTGATGAATAAAATTCGAGAAGATTATCGCTTTCTGGCAAATTCTCTGTTGCAAAGCGTTGATGAACTCAATGAAGTTTTGCTACCGATTGAATCCAAAGAAGAAAAAAGGCAAAGCCACTTTTGGTACTACATGAACCCTTTTCAAATAAGAGAGGAAAAGATTGATAATGAGCAAAATAGCTCAGTTAAATCCATTATTCAATTGCGAAAATATTTAGAGAATGGAGGTTTATTGGGCATTTTTCCAACGGGTGAAGAATACGAAACTCCTTCCAAAAGAAGGCACTTTGTTACCTATGATTGGGAAAAATGGATGAGTAAACTCATTTTAAATAGCAAAGCAACGGTAGTGCCTGTTTATTTTCATGGCAGCAATAGTTGGATTTTTCATTTGATGCGCCTGCTTTCTCCTACTTTGCGCAAAAAAATGAGCCCCCTTTCTTTTATGTCTGACCGCAACAAAGCGCTCGAGTTTCGCATTGGTAAAAAAATCACTTACAACCGCCTCGCTGAATTTGAAAAAGAAAGCGAAGATGAAACAGATTATCTTAAAAGCGTAACCAAGTTTTTGCAAGGTCGTTTGTATTTATTATCCCTTCATTTTACACAAGTTGCAGGAATTAATGTGGCACAAATGCTTCAACCTCAGCTATTTGGGATAAAAAACAGCAAATACGAGATTATCAAGGCGATAGGAAAAGATATGCTGCTTAAAGAAATTACAGAACTACCCAAAGATGCCTTGTTATTGGAAAATGAGCAATATTGTGTGTATCGTTTTTTAAAATCACAGGCACCTTGGCTGATGCGTGAAGTTGGCAGGTTGAGGGAAGAAACTTTTCGCGCAGTAGGAGAAGGCTCGGGGAAGGATTGTGATATGGACGAATTTGATGAATACTATACGCAGTTGGTGTTGTGGGACAAGCAAAAACAGGCGGTTGCGGGCGGTTATCGAATTGGGAAAACCGATGAAATCTTGGCAACGCGCGGGATAGAAGGGATTTATATTTGTACCATTTTTAATGTAAAAGCCGAACTTTTAACCCAAGTGCAGCCTGCCATTGAGTTAGGGCGGTCATTTGTGGCGCAGGAATATCAGCGTTCTTTCCAGCCTTTGATGTTATTATGGACAGGTATTTGCCAATTTATTCTCAAAGGGAATTTAAAATATCATTATATCATCGGTCCTGTAAGCATTTCTGCGGAAATGAATGTTACTTCTAAAACCTTGTTAGTCAATTTTTTAGAGCAAAATGAGCTTGCAGAAGGTTTGACAGATTTAGTAAAGGCAAAAAAACCTTTCGAGGGAACAAACCAAGCGCGAAAATACTACCAATCGTTTAGCACTGATGACATGCGGGATTTGCAAGAAGCAATTGTGGAACTCGAAAACGAGCAAATGGGAATCCCTGTCTTGTTCAAACATTACCTCAAAATGGGAGCTAAAATGCTGGCTTTCAACATAGATGAAGATTTTTCTGATGTGCTAGACTGCTTTATGATGACCAATTTACTAGAAACAGACCGCCATTTGTTGTCAAAATACATGACCAAAGAGGGTTTGAAAACGTATTTGGAATATCATCA
>JBJXHA010000694.1:0-5122 GCA_046160275.1 Bacteroidia bacterium
TCATATTGGCTAATTCTGCGGCATTAAATGCCTGCTTAAAAACTTCTTCATTCAATATTTGGGGTATATCTTCAAACGTTTCCAAATTTTTCAAAAAATATGCCCATTTGTCAAATTTATTTTTCAACTCATTTTCCTTTTTCTTAAAGGCAGGCATTTGCAAATAGACTAACCCCAATTTCTCATAAAAAGGCTCATTTTTTTGGTCTTTGAGCGTAATAAAACGGTGAAACTCTGCTTTTTCTTCATCTTCATACAAAAAGTCTAACACAGCAATAAAGTAAATTGCACTAAGTTCAAAATTCCACTCTCCACGTTTAGCTTGTTCTCGTATCGGGTACGTTAAATAGTATAAAGTTCTATCTTTAAAAAAATCAACTTTTGCTTTTTGCATTTCTACAATAAACCTTTCTCCACTCGTTGCTTTACAATGAATATCAAAAAAGGCTTTGCGTTCCTCACTTGTATCAGGAACTTGCTCCACATTTTGAAAAGTAAAATCCGCGATTTGATGATGTTCTGGAAGTAGTTGATTCAGAAAATCAATTAATAAACGTTTATTACCCTCTTCTCCAAAGAGCTTTTTGAAGCCAAAATCTGTGTATGGGTTAATATATTTTGCCATAATGTTTGTATTTATTTTTCAACGCAAATATACATTATTTGGGGCAAACTTCCATCATTTTCTAAAACAAAAAGAAGCCCTCGCTTACTAGCAAAGGCTTCTTTTTTATACAGTGTCAAAATAGTTCTTACTTTTCTGCTTGTTCAAATCGAATCCTGCCATTGATAGCAAATACTTTGATGGCGGAATCGCGCTGCACTTCGCCTGCCAAGATTTTTTTAGATAGTTCATTTACTACCTCTTTTTGAATCAAGCGTTTGACAGGTCTTGCGCCAAATTGAGGCTCGTAGCCAATGTCTGCCAAATATTCCACAGCCGAAGCATCAAATTGCAAATTTACCCCCATTTCTGTAAGCTGTTTTTGCAAAATATGTAGCTGAATTTCAACAATTTGGCTCATATCCTTATTGGACAAGGGCGTGAAAAGAATGGTTTCGTCAATGCGGTTCAAAAATTCTGGTCGCAAGGTTTTGCGCAACATTTCCATCAATCCCTCTTTCACCACTACTAACACTTCTGCATCATTTCTCCCGTTCAGTTCTTCAAATTTAGATTGAATATAATGCGCCCCCAAATTGGAAGTCATAATAATCAAGGTGTTTTTGAAATTTACAGTTCTACCTTTATTATCCGTAAGTCGCCCATCATCAAGCACTTGCAATAAAATATTGAACGTATCGGGATGCGCTTTTTCGATTTCATCTAACAAAACCACCGAATAAGGGCGGCGGCGTACCGCTTCCGTCAATTGTCCCCCTTCATCATAGCCCACATAGCCGGGAGGTGCGCCAATTAAGCGGCTAACAGCATGACTTTCTTGGTATTCCGACATATCAATTCGCACCATCGCATTTTCATCGTTAAATAGAAAATCCGCCAATGCCTTCGCCAATTCTGTTTTTCCAACGCCCGTACTTCCCAAGAAAATAAACGAACCCATCGGGCGTTTAGGGTCTTGCAAGCCTGCGCGACTGCGGCGAATTGCATCAGAAACCGCTTGAATTGCTTCGGTTTGCCCCACCACTCGTTTGCCTAATTCTTCTTCCAATCGCAACAGTTTTTTTCGCTCGCTCTCCACCATTCGACTCACAGGAATGCCCGTCCATTTCGACACAATTTCTGCAATTTCCTCCGACCCCACTTCCTCTTTCAACAATTTCAAATCTGTTTGATATTCAGCAAGTTCTAACTTCAACTCTTCAATTTCTTTTTCTTTCTCCACCAATTTACCGTAACGAATTTCCGCCACTTTCCCAAAATCTGCATTGCGTTCTGCTTGTTCTGCCTCAAATCTTAAATTTTCCACCTTTGCTTTCGCCTCGCTTATTTGAGAAAGAATGTTTTTTTCAGTCTCCCAATGCGCACGTAAAGCATTGCGTTCTTCGTTCAAATTGGCAAGGTCTTTTTCGATTTCTGCCAAACGATGCGTTTCATTTTCACGTTTCAACGCTTCCCTTTCAATCTCTAAATGCCGTGCTTTTCGCTCAATTTGGTCTAATTGCTCAGGCATAGAGTCGGTGATTAAACGCAATTTTGCCGCCGCTTCATCTACCAAATCAATCGCTTTATCAGGTAAAAACCTATCTGAAATGTAGCGATTAGAAAGCTCGGCAGCCGCAATCAAAGCCCCATCTGTAATTCGAATGCCATGATGCACTTCGTAACGTTCTTTCAATCCCCGCAAAATCGAAATCGTATCCTCTACGGTTGGCTCATCCACCAAAACCGTTTGAAAACGCCTTTCCAATGCCTTGTCTTTTTCAATATATTTGCGGTATTCGTCCAAAGTCGTTGCCCCGATTGCACGAAGTTCGCCCCTTGCAAGTGCGGGTTTTAAGATGTTCGCGGCATCCATTGCGCCATCGCCACCGCCAGCTCCTACTAAGGTGTGAATCTCATCAATAAATAAAATGATGCTTCCATTTGCCTCAACGACTTCCTTGATAACCGCTTTTAACCTGTCCTCAAATTCACCACGAAATTTTGCCCCTGCAATCAATGCGCCCATATCCAAGGAATAAATCGTTTTCGATTTTAGGTTTTCAGGCACATCTCCTTGCACAATGCGGTGCGCCAAACCTTCCGCAATCGCTGTTTTCCCAACCCCAGGCTCACCGATTAAAATAGGGTTATTTTTGGTACGGCGAGAAAGAATGTGCATCACCCTGCGAATCTCCTCTTCCCTCCCAATCACAGGGTCCATTTTGCCTTTTCGCGCCAATTCGTTCAAATTTCGTGCATATTTTTTGAGTGCGTTGTATTTTGCTTCAGGGTTTTGGTCTGTAACACGCTGACCACCACGCATTTCTGCAATTACTTTAACAACGCTATTTTCGCTCATGCCTTGTTCTCGCAGCAGTTTTCCCAACGAATCTTCCGATTTTACCAAAGCCAAAAACAAATGGTCAATCGAAATAAACTCATCTTGCAGCTTCCCCGCCATTTGATTTGCCGTTTCTAAAACTTTATGCGTATTGTTAGAAAGATATTGCCCTCCTGTCGCGCCCGTACTTTTGGGGTAAGTCGCCAACAATTCCTTTAGTTTTTTGGTCAAAAAAGCGATTTGTACATCTAATTTTTTTAAGAAATAAGGTACAAGGTTTTCCTCTAATGTTAGCAGTGCCAACATCAAATGCACAGGCTCCAATGCCTGATGCCCATTTTCCTTTGCAAGTGCGATAGCCGCTTGTATCGTTTCTTGCGATTTCAGGGTATAATTGTTAAAATCCATTTTCTTTGTGCTTTTATATTTAGACCTTAGCAGGTTTCTCAAAACCTGCTAAGGTCTAAATATAAAAGCGAAATGCGTTCCAATTAAAAAAGGTGGTCATTTTGGCGGAAATGGAGGGCGAAAATGACGAAATGACCACATTGGAAGAAACAAAAACTTGTCTGCTATAAGCTTTTTTCGCTTATACAGACAAGTTGTCTCAAACCTAGGTTTAGTCTAATTTACATCAACTTCCATGTTAATACCATAAGAACCCGTAAATGAACCTGTTAGTCCAATTTTTACGCTATTTTTTCCCACACTCACCGAAGACATACCTTTGTAGCCATTGTCTTCTAACAAGGTTTTGAGTTGCTGTCCTGTAAGTTCAATATTACGTGTCGTGGATTTGGCTTTAATCTTCACATACATCGTAAACGAGCTAGTGATGTTGCTTGCCATATTAACGTAGGCATTGTAAGTAGCCCTAGAATTAGGCGGTACAGAGATGTTCATATTCGCAGTAAAGGTTACGCCTTCTGTGGTTGTCCATGTTTGGCTAGAGCCTATCGTGGTAGAGGCAGTAAGAGTAGTTGCATTCGTAACTTTTCCTTCTGCCACCAAAGGAATACCTACCTCTCCTTCCAAAGTAAGGGTGTCTGAAATGCCCAAGGTAAGAGATTCATTTAAAGACCAACTAAAAGTAGAACTGATGTTTTTGGAGATGTTTACCCCCGCCTCTACGGTTGCACTTGCGTTTGAATTGACAATCGTGCCGCTATCAATCATCGTTTTTTGGGTGGCAGGAATGGAAACCGCCCCATACTCTATGTGCGAAAGCGTGCCAGTTACCTCTATATCAGCCAAATAGAGTTGCCATTTTTCATTATCAGCGATAGCGTTGCTACTACCTACTGTGATAGTACTCTTGTGTGTATCTTGCATCAGAGATTTGGTCGAAGAGTTATAGTTTACCACAGAGAAAGTGTTGTTACTTTGTTTCGTGAGTGTCCAACCTGCCGCATCATTTAGAGTAGTAATCACAAGTTGCTCTACCGTTGTACCTACCAAATAAAGCCGCGCGTTATTTCCTTTTTGCACAAATGAATAGACCACAACATTATCACTATCTTTGTAAACATCTAAGAGCCACTGTTGTGCAGCAGCATTACTATCGTTCAATGCCTGCCCTTTCACACCATTACCTGTGCCAGTTGAACCGGTGAGAAACATACTTGTCGCGTGGTTTTGCAGATAATAAGCCGCGCCTGGAATTAATAAAGTCGTTTTTTGCATAACACAATAAAAATAAAAAAATGAATAAAATAAAGGAATTTCTTTGACTTATCAATAAATAAAACTTCTTGAAAGTGATTATGGAAATGCCAATGTACCAGCAATTTCAATCCTCTATTTACTTGAAAATCAAAAATATATGAAAATAGCAATGTAGTTACATTCGTATTAAGATGTCTGCCATTCGCTATTTTTGTAAAGAATTACAAACAATGGTCTTTTGTATTTTTCCTGAATAGGTTTCATAAACTTGCACAAGTTATCGTCTTTTACTTCGCGTTTATCCAAATATCTAAAAAAAGTCAATAGAATTTAATATATTCGATTCATAAAAAATTAACCGCGAATAATTAAACTATTTATCGTGCAATGTTAAGTAATCTTATTCAATTAACAAAATTTGTTAGTTATTTTTTTTTGCTTTTTGTTGTACAGTGTAACGTTCTTATTATCATCAAAGTTGGTTTCGTTTTATCACAGAGCTGTATTAA